>NZ_WUDQ01000487.1:0-2813 GCF_009827695.1 Paenibacillus sp. OT2-17
CGATGTAAATTCATGTTTGGTGGCGATAGCGGAGGGGTTCCACACGTACCCATCCCGAACACGACCGTTAAGCCCTCCAGCGCCGATGGTACTTGGACCGCAGGGTCCTGGGAGAGTAGGACGTCGCTAAGCAAGATTAAAGAGCACAGCCTTAATGGGCTGTGCTCTTTTTGTATACCATAAGGCTTTCGCGTTTTGGAAAATATACAAGAAACCCATACATATACTCCATTCCACTAAATTAATATGATTGGGGGATAACTACAATAAAGCTTACAACACTCTGCATATCGACCGATAGTGAAGTCAAACATAATGAAATTTATAAAGCAGCAAGTCTCCAACAACAGGGAGCCTTGCTGTTTGCCGTTACTGTTTTTTGAGGGGGAAGATTAAAAGTAAGGCTATAAATTTCTAGAGAACAGGTACTTTTGAAGCGAGATAGAAACGTTTCTATTAGAGTTTGAAAAGAAAATTCATAGCTTTGGGAGAGAAAAACTCAATCCGAACTGAATTTTTTAGACGAAGAGTCAGAAAAAAATATGCAAAATATGGTCCTTTAGGACTATGAAATAACAATATTTATTACAAAATTAAAGAGTTATTAATTTTGGCTTATGTGAGCTTGATACAAATTCAATCCATTATTTAGGAGGTTAAAGAGGGTTGCGGAAAAAGGCGGAATTTGTCGGATGATATCAGGTTGAATTTGTTACATTTATGTTAATGGCATGTAAAGATAAAATTGTTGTAGGATAAGGGGTTGGAGCTTCAATGTAAATCATAATGAGTTTAGTTTTACAAAATTCGTGAAAACCAAAAATTTCGTTTTAAACTAAATTAACAGATCATGATTGACAGATAACTAATACAAAAAGTGAAATTGTTGCTTTTGAAATTTGGAAACAAATAACATAATATGGATTTTGTTTTATTTTTATGAGCTCTATCAATTTAGCCCTTTTGTCCCATGCCAAGCGGTTTTAAAGTTTGTATATTTAAAAACAGTTAGAAAGTGTTGGAAGAAAAAAAGAGATATAAGGATTTACTGTAAAATTATGAACTGCATAGAGGATGGAGGAATTCATTTGACAACTCGATCACAATCTTGGTTCGCAAAAACAGAGGTCCAACCGACTGCGAAGCTCCAACTATTTTGCTTCCCCTACGCTGGTGGTGGCGCTTACATATTTAACTCTTGGAAGTCTAGGTTCGCGCCTGATATTAACGTGTTGCCTATACAACTTCCAGGACGTGAAAGCCGCTCAACAGAAGCTCCAATGGATACTCTTCAGGACATCGTTCAATCGTTGATTCCCGCTATGGCCCCATACATGCATAAGCCGTTCGCTTTTTTTGGGCACAGTATGGGTGCACTGATTGCATTTGAAACAGCACGACAGTTGTACAGCAAAACTGGAAAGCTACCTGTGCATATCATCATATCTGGTAAATCCGCACCACATCTTCCATACTCCAAAAAACGACTCCATGATTTAGCAGACGATTCTTTCACCGAAGAGCTTCGTTTGATGCAGGGAACACCTGAAGAGGTGCTGCAAAATGCAGAATTGATGCAAATTATTATGCCTCGTCTGCGTGCAGATTTTAAGGTATGTGAAACTTATGTTTATCAGCCGGGAAATCCACTGGTATGTCCGATGACCGTTTTAGGCGGAATGAAGGATTTTGAGGTTAGCACAGATTCACTCCATGCCTGGCAACAGCATACGACATCACCTATGGATGTTCAGATGTTCGAAGGTAATCACTTTTTCATCCATGAACAAGAACAAGAAGTTATGAGCGCAGTCGAGAACATTCTTTCTACATCCTCGCCGATGGCCCACGCGGCGGCAGCTCATACAGCTTACAACACAAGCACCCTACAACCACGATTCAGACAGAGTTGAATGTCCCACACATCACGATACACTTCGTTATTACCATCTCAGCAACAATCGACAACCAACCCACAACCAAGATGCAAATTCCAGCATAGTTCAAAATCGCATTTTATTCTGTACGGATACTCATGCATCCAAACCCAGAGTTTATCTCAACGACGTCCACAGCCAATATAAAAAGTTCGCACTGAAAAAGTGTGGGCAACGAAAAGAGGGATGCCCTTGTTTCGATCAAATTCTGCTTTTCGGAGACTCGCACGTTATGTAAGGCCGTATAATCTATGGGTTTTCATAACGGTGATCGCCTCCTTGTGTTTGGCAACTATTGACATTGTTTTGGGTAAGGCTATTGAGCAAATGGCACAGGGGACATTCTCCTCTACCCAGAACATGATCTATCTGGTTGTTGGTATGACGCTTATTGGAATGCCCTGTAAGTTTGTGATGAGGTACGCTTCAGCGCGTTTTAGTGTTAGTGCTCTGCGCGACTTGAGAGGCGATCTCGTACATAAGTTTTGCGATTTACCGGTTTCCAGCGTGGAAAGGAAATTTACCGGAGATTTGGTATCCCGTCTAACCAATAATACGGCAGTATTACAGAACTTTTTTATCCAGCAGTTTGCCAATCTGTTTTATTTACCGCTTGTGTTTACGGCATCACTCATATTGCTTTTACTGACAAGCTGGAAACTGATATTGGCAAGTCTTGCGCTCATGCCAATAGGAATGATCATAACATCACTAATGAGCAAGCCGATTGAAAAATATTCCGCAGATCTTCAGGAGAAAATTGCTCATTTGAACGCTGTGGGGCAAGATGCAATCGGAGGAATCCCTATCGTCAAGGCATTCAATATGCAAGCTGTGCTGTTGAAGAAGTATATGGTGATTATGGAGGAGGTCGTC
>NZ_WUDQ01000488.1:0-2807 GCF_009827695.1 Paenibacillus sp. OT2-17
GGAAGACCAGCGGTTACTTTGCCGACGACGGGGACACGACTAATGGAGTAATTAATCAAGTTGCTGTTATCCGATTCGTCTTGACCGAGTAACTCAATAGCCCGTGGTTTTGTAGGATCGCGGCGAATGAGTCCTTTTTTCTCTAAACGATCCAAATGACCATGAACCGTAGAACTGGAGGCTAAGCCTACAGCCTCGCCTATTTCGCGTACAGAAGGGGGGTATCCCTTTAGACGCACTTCATTGCGGATAAATTCAAGAATGGCCTGCTGGCGGCTCGAAATCTTAGACATACCGTATCAACCCCATTTAGTAACGTTTGGGAAAATTATAGCATAGAACCTCCGTTCGTACAAACATAAGTTCTAAATAATCCCTGAAAATAATTGCGAACTTTTGTTCTCTTTTCTATTGAACAAAACAAATGTTCGTGTTATATTGTGAAAACATAAGAACAAATGTTTGGAGGACACAGCCAATGATGAAATATAGCACTTATCAAAGTATTTTTCCGATGAATTTAGAAAATTTACAGGAGACCCGAAAAGAGGGTAGGGCGCGTTTTATGCAGATTATTACCAATACTCTTTTACTTAAGCTTCTTATTATAGTGATTGTTGCTTGGATTGCAGGGGCAGGTGTACTTACGGTTTTCGCGGCACCTTCAGCTTCCATGGAAGAAGTGACTAAACTGACCGTACAACCTGGGGATACGTTGTGGGAGATTGCCGCAAATCATAAACCGGAACGAATGGATACACGGGTATATATAGAAGGGATTGTGCGGATTAACGGTTTGGAGGATCGGGGAGTGCAGGCAGGTCAGGTACTCAAGCTTCCTAACTTCTGATCTATAGACTATTAGAGCTTGTCAGGGAGCGCAATACGGGAGCCTTGACAAGCTCTTTTCTACATGTCAAAGTGTATTATATCTTTGCTTTTATGGAGGGGACACAATTTGGATATAGACAGCTTGGTACAGCGCATTAATGAATTAGCGCGCAAAGCAAAATCCGAGGGTTTGACGGAAGAGGAAGCCACAGAGCGCGCCAATCTTCGGGAAATTTATTTAGGTAACATTCGCCGTAATTTTCGGCAGCAGCTTGAGACGATTGAATTTGTGGACGATGATACATCGAAAGGAAATGACGGGCTGAAGCATTAATGTTGTTAAAGTGCCCAAGCCTGCAATTTGCCTTTTGTTTTAGGCACCTTTTATGGTATCTATATAGATCAGCTTTGAGGCAATTGTTTTAATGTAATATATCTGGGAAGGAACTGAGAGATGGCCCGATCATTTGAAAGAAAAGTACGCAAAAACACAGCGCATTTAAATAAATCGCGCAAAAAGCAAGGCATTCAAACCATTAGCGGCGCAGGTTCTACAATGGATATTTTCCGTGGCCGTAACATTACTGTGCCAATTATGCTGGCTGGTCTTTCTGTATTGTACATGCTTATGAGTTACTTTTTGACTAAGACCGGTATGCGAGGGATGGATTGGCTTGTATTCGGCCTGTACTTGATGCTGGCTGTTATCTTTTTCATCCGTCGTCCTTATTTGAAAGTGGGAAAGGATACTCTCGATATGCTGAAAGGTGGTAGAGAACGTCCAATGACGGCAGGGGACATGAAAGCCATCAAGATTGAAAAGGGTTACGTAACCGTTGAAAGAAAAGGTAAGGGTGGTAATTTTATTTTCACAAAATCATTAGGTCGCTATGACACGGATGCCATTGCAGAGCGACTTGAGAAGTTTGCGCTATCCAATCAGATACAGGTGGACAAGAAATAACTGATTTAGCCTGTAGCTCTTTAACAAAGGCCGTATGATGTTATTTCATATAACATGCTGCGGCCGCTTGCTTAATATGGGCACACATAACGATTCAAATATTTAACCGAGCAAATAGGTGTACATATACTGTGGAAAGAGAGTGGATAATTCAGATGACGATTCAGGCGGTAATGTTTGATCTTGATGATACCCTTTTATGGGATGAACGTAGTGTAGAAGAGGCATTTGATGCAGCGTGCCAAACAGGCTCCCGTGAAGCAGGCGTTGATCCGAAAACTCTGGAGGAAGCGGTGCGTAAGGAAGCACGCGCTTTGTATGAATCCTATGAAACCTTTAGTTTTACTCAAATGATCGGCATTAACCCGTTTGAAGGATTGTGGGCGAATTTTACAGCAGGTGAGCAACCTGAATTCCGCCAATTGGAACAGTTGGCCCCTGTTTATCGAAAGGAATCATGGCGCAGAGGACTCCAGCAACTAGGGATAGATAATGAGAAGTTGGCGGAAAAGCTAGCTACCCAATTTGCTTCGGAAAGACGCGCGCGTCCACATGTATATGAAGAAACGTTCGAGATTCTAGAACAATTGAAGGGACATTACAAGCTGTTATTGCTGACAAATGGCTCCCCTGATCTACAACAGGAGAAACTGGATGGAGTTCCTCAATTAGCTCCTTTCTTTGATCATGTTGTCATTTCAGGTTCATTTGGTCGAGGCAAGCCTGATCCGTCTATATTCCAGCATGCTTTGGGGCTTCTTGGTATTGAGCCTGAACATGCTTTAATGGTAGGAGATAAACTGACGACTGATATTCAAGGAGCGTTGGCAGCAGGTGTACACTCGGTCTGGGTGAACCGAAACGCTAAAACCAATACCACAGAGATCAAGCCGAAGTTCCAAATCAAGCATCTGTCTGAATTGGACGGAATTATTCAATCGTTAAAGTAAGAAATCAATAGTCTTTAGAAACGAGTATTAAGAAAACTCCCTTCGATATTGTTACAGAGCAG
>NZ_WUDQ01000489.1:0-2792 GCF_009827695.1 Paenibacillus sp. OT2-17
GTGGTGTCGAGTACACTCATGGCTATGGGGATGATGATGCTACCACCAGTAATGATTTCACTTCCTTTTAAGATACTGCTTTTCGTACTTGTAGATGGTTGGTATTTGGTTGTCAAATCATTGCTTCTGAGTTTTAACACATGAATACTTCATGCAAGGACAGCAATCAAGGAGGACGGCAATGACTTCGGAGTTTATTATTTCCCTGGCTGGGCAAGCGGTGTACATTGTACTCAAGGTGAGCGCTCCGATGCTGATTTTGGGGCTAGTCGTGGGTTTGATTATCAGCATTTTTCAGGCGACAACCCAAATTCAGGAGCAAACACTGGCCTTTGTTCCGAAGATTGTCGCCGTATTGCTGGCATTGCTTTTGTTCGGGCCCTGGATATTGACCACATTAGTGGACTTTACGTATAACATTCTGGACAATTTGTACAAATATATAGGTTAGGCTGAATGTTATGAACATATTGTTACAGAGTTTTCCTGTTTTTTTGCTGATTTTTTGTCGGATTACCTCATTTTTTGTAGTAGCGCCTATTTTTTCAACCCGAGGGGTACCTAATATCTTTAAGGTCGGAATTTCAGGATTTCTAGCTTTGGTCGTGTATCTTACATATGGTACGCATCAACAGGTACCGACTGATGTAGCGTATGTGCTCTTAGTGGGCCGTGAAGTGATGATTGGGTTGTTATTGGGGTTTACTGCATATCTGTTCATGACAGCGATCCAAACCGCAGGTTCTTTTATAGACCTACAGGTGGGTTTCGGAATGGCGAGTGTGTTTGATCCCATGACAGGGGCTTCAACGCCTTTAACGGGGAATTTCAAGTTTGCCATAGCTGTATTGTTCTTTTTAAGTATAAATGGGCACCATCATCTGCTAAATGCTATCTTATACAGCTATGATTGGGTACCGTTGACAAATGATTTTTTTGTAAAGCTGTATGGTGGCAGTGTAACTGAATTCCTGGTACGTTCTTTTGCGGAATCATTTATGCTTGCTTTTCAAATTGCTGCTCCCATTGTAGTGGCTACCTTTTTAACAGATGTGGGACTCGGTTTTTTAGCTAAAACAGCGCCACAATTCAACATTTTTGTTATTGGTGTACCTCTTAAAATTATTGTGGGACTGTTCATGTTACTGCTTCTCATGCCAAGTTTTGCTTTTATATTCGAAAGATTGTTTTCTGTGATGTTCGAATCCATGCGCAACTTGTTGGATATTATGGGTAATCGTCCTTAATGTCTGGTCTGGAGGAACGTAGTTTGTCATTTAAATATGCTATGAACCTGCAGTTGTTCTCAGGGGAAAAAACGGAAAAAGCTACACCCAAAAAGAAACAGGATGCAAGACAAAAAGGGCAGGTTGCCAAAAGCATGGAGTTGCCCGCCGCTGGTGTCCTGCTGGTTACGTTTTTTTGCCTCATGATTTTCGGCGGGTATTTTAAGGATCATGCTGTTCGACTATTTCGAGATATTTTTGTGAATCGGCTCTCTATGGAGGTAACGCCGAACACAACGCTGCTGATGATGGGCGAGTACGGCGTGCAAATCTTGATTATGCTGGCACCTATTTTTATTGGGGCTATTGTCATCGGGATAGTAGCAAATTACATGCAGATCGGTTTTTTATTAACCGGAGAGGGCATTACGCCCAAGTTTAGCAAGATTGATCCGATTAAAGGATTCAAAAATATTTTTTCCATGAGGTCATTGGTTGAATTCCTGAAATCTGTTTTAAAGATGACCGTAATTGGTTATCTGGTGTACAGCGTACTCTGGAAAACAAAGGCTGACCTACCCAAACTAGCTGAAATGTCCGGCGATCAGATGTTGAGCTTTACAGCTTCATTAACAATGGAACTGGGACTCAAAATTGGTGTGGTGCTGTTCGTTTTAGCGGTGTTGGATTATATGTATCAACGTTACGAGCATGAGAAAAACCTGAAAATGTCCAAGCAGGACATTAAGGATGAATACAAGAAAATGGAGGGTGACCCGCTGATCAAGGGGAAAATTCGCGAGCGTCAGCGCCGTATGGCTATGCAGCGTATGATGCAGGAGGTTCCTAATGCAGATGTCATCATCACCAACCCTACGCACTTTGCTGTGGCTTTGAAATATGACGGTTCGGAGATGGAAGCGCCGCAGATTATTGCGAAAGGGCAAGATTACGTTGCACTCCGAATTAAAGAAATTGCCAAGCAAAACGGCGTAATAACGATGGAAAACAAGCCGCTGGCGCGGGCGCTGTTTCAACGAGCCGAAATCGGGGATGCGATACCAGCTGATCTGTTCCAGGCCGTTGCCGAAGTGCTGGCGTATGTATATAAATTAAAAGGTAAAGTGAAATAAAGGGATCGGAGGGCTAGAGACCCGTGAAAATAAAAGAAATAACTGTCCTTGCAGGCGTCATCGGTATCGTTCTTATGATGATTCTCCCGATCCCATCATGGCTGCTGGATATCCTACTCGTCATTAATATTTCTATTGCTTTGATGATTCTACTCGTTTCTATGAACACGAAGGAAGCATTACAGTTCTCTATTTTCCCTTCATTGTTGCTCATTACAACGTTGTTTCGATTGGCACTTAATATTTCTACAACCAAACTTATTTTAGGTGAGGGCCATGCAGGGGAAGTAGTTGCTACGTTTGGTAGTTGGATTGCAGGAGGGCAAATTGCCGTCGGTTTTGTTGTCTTTCTCATTCTCGTGGTCGTACAGTTCATTGTTATCACCAAGGGATCTGAGCGGGTTGCTGAGGTAGGCGCACGGTTTACGTTGGA
>NZ_WUDQ01000048.1:0-19080 GCF_009827695.1 Paenibacillus sp. OT2-17
CCAAGAACAGGCTCTTAAGGAAATGCAGGAATTAACGACTCTGCTGTCTGATTATAGTCAGGGCAAGTCTGTGAACACAGGCCAAGGAACAGATGCAGGCAATACGGCTACGGGAACGGCAAATGGTTCGGTAGCTTCTCTGACCGATGCAGTCACTTTGCTCGAATCCGCACGCCAAGATGCTGTAGCTAATCAATCAGAGCAAGCGGCTGATAAGGTAGTGCAGTTTATCGCTCTGTGGCCTTCCGTCGAAGGACATGTACAAATTTCCGATCCGACGTCTTACACTGCGATTGAAAATGAAATGACCGAAACTTCCGGATATCTGCTGTCTTCTCCACCGAATACGGACAAAGCCATTCAGACTCTTGATCAGATGCTGAACAGGCTCCGTCCGTTGACGGAAGAACGTTCTTACACTGCGTGGGATGCCGCGCTGATTTTGCTGCGTGAGGGCCTGGAGGCCATCCTCGTGCTCGCAGCTTTGCTGGCGTATGCCAAAAAAAGCGGCGAAGCCGTGGCTGGACGTTGGATATGGGCAGGAGCCGGAACGGGGCTGGTGCTGAGCGGAATTCTGGCAGTGCTGTTCACCACACTGGTGGCAGCTGCCGCATCAGGCAGCATGCGTGAGCTGCTGGAGGGTGTCACCGGGCTGGTGGCGGTCGTGCTGATGCTGACCGTGGGTAGTTGGTTGCATAGCAAATCCAACGCTGCCGCATGGAACCGCTTTGTGGAAAACAGCGTGGGCAACGCACTGGCACGAGGAAGCCTGTGGTCGCTATTTGCGGTTTCTGCGCTCGCAATTCTGCGTGAAGGAGCCGAGACAGCTATCTTTTATGTCGGTATGGCTCCAGCCATCGAAACCTCACAATTGCTGATCGGCATTGGCTCAGCGACGATTATTCTGGTCATTCTGGCGTTTGCGATCATTAAATTCAGTGTACGATTGCCAATTCGCGCCTTTTTCCTGACTGCCACTGTACTGATTTACTATCTCGTATTCCGATTCCTGGGCGAAAGTATTCATTCGCTTCAGGTGGCCGGTAAGCTTCCGGGGCACACTGCCTCCTCGCTTCCGTCCATTAGCTGGCTGGGAATGTATCCAACTTGGGAAACATTTGTCCCACAAATCGCTGTACTGATCTTTATGGTATGGCAGCTTGTGCGTCAGGAAATGCGCAGCTCCAAGCAACAATAAGTCGATGCTACCCTACTGATCATGTAAAAACGCCAAATCACAGGTCCGATTTATATCGGTTCCCATGAGTTTGGCGTTTTTTTACATACTTACTGCACATCCTCAGGCAACGGAATCATGCGCTGATGATGCAGCAGGTCTGTGCGGTCACCGTGTTCACGAATGACATGCACCTCCCCACGAAAATCGAGCAGTTCCGTCGGGGTAGCATGTCCCAAAAATTGTAGTGGGCTATAGCTTAATCCATAGGCACCTGCATTCGGAAAGGCAATGTAATCGCCCTCGTGAATCGGAGGAAGCTGCGCTTTTTTCACAATACAATCCTCGGGTGTACAAAGCGGACCGACAATGCTTACCGTCTCAAGCTCCATGGATGCCTCTTCCAGAGGCCCTCCTATTCGGTTTGCAACCTCTTCTAATGATTGTTCGACAGCCACAGCCGTTTGAGCAGAAGCATCTCTCTGCCCCATCCATAGGGTTGCTTCCACTTCTCGTTCTTTGGGCTCTTTCAATTCTCCCGCTTGCCTGCGCATAATTCGCACCGGGTAGTTGTCCCTAATTCGGCGTCCTCGAAAAGTAGCTGCGGCGTAGTGATTCATGCCACCATCAGCCACGACAAACTTCTCCCCCTTGGATTCCTTTGTATACAATGCTCGGCAGACATACATGCCCGATTGAGCAACCAGATACCTGCCGCTTTCGATGATTAGCTTAACCCCGGGCATGCGGGTTCGGGTCTGCTCCGCGAGTGCGTTCAGTCCGTCAATGACGTGATCCATATCAAGTGGTTGCTCATGAGCAAAATAAGGTACACCAAACCCGCCGCCCAAATTGACCGTATGCATTGCCACACCATACTGAGCCTGTACCCGTTCTGCCAGCTGTAGCGTATTCGCAAATGAAGCTAAAATCTGATCCGATTTCAACATTTGCGTACCTGTATATACCTGAATACCTTGAAAATGGACGTGTGGGCAATCTTCCAGCACCTTAAAAAAGTGATCCAGCTGCCCTTCATCCACTCCAAAGGGGCGCGGAACACCGCCCATTTTAATCGTTGCTCCAGACAGATCGTTATCGGGATTGATGCGAACCGCTGCCCTAACAAGCTGCCCCGCTTGGGCAGCAATGTCCTCCAACAGACGCAGCTCCCTCACCGATTCGACATGAATACAGCCGATTCCATAGGCTATCGCCTCGGTCAGCTCAGCTACTGTTTTTCCCGGTCCGGCGTACAGCACGTCTTCCGCAGCATACCCGGCCTCCATAGCGACGAACATTTCTCCAGCAGAAGCAATCTCAACACCACAACCTAACGAGCGCAGCAACCCAGCCAAGGCTACGTTACCATTAGCCTTGAGCGCGTAATGTACACGCACGGCCGGGTGCAATCGGGATAGCAACGAGCTGACGTGAGCATGCAGCGCGTCCCCATCATAATAGTAAAATGGCGTCGGATGCTCGCCGAAACGCTCCAGTAGGGCTTCGTCCTTTTTATCCATCTACTGAATTCCCCTCCTCTCTTTGCCTTGATACTCAGTATTTTGCATCATTCGCTCCCCACCGCTCGAAAACACAATCATACTCATACTGCATAGATCGTCTCGCCCGAGCGTGCTGCTTCATGAATGGCTGCCAGCAGTCTGACGCGTTCAGCAGTCTCGCGAAATGGAATGGGCTCCGCTTCTCCCCGGATGATGCTGCAAAAGGTATTCAACTGATTGACATAATAGTTCATAGGCTCGAAAACCGTTTTGGTATGCAAGGATGTCTGTGATAACACAGGCAGTGCGTCCGCATCCGTTATATTCGGCATGATATCCTTCTTTATTTCCGTCTTGAGTGTCATTTTATAAAAACCTAAATTTGCCCGAAAGCAGTCCTTTAAAGTGACTACTGCCGAATCAAAGGTCAGTACATGAGCACAGTGATAAGGGCGCTCAAATGAAAAGAGGGCAGATGCCTTCAATCCGCTCGGATAACGGGCTTGCGCACGAAATGTCCAGTCACAGCCATGAGGACCATCAAAATCCGATTGACTGTGGAATTCAGCCTGCTCCAATCCAACGACGGCTTGAAGCAGCTGTAGCCAGTACACGCCCAGATCCCAAAAGCATCCCCCACCCTGCTCTGGACGAGATCTGTAATTGTCCGCATGTCCTTCTTTTGCCGGAATGCATAGACTCGTCTCTATGGAGCATAAGCGACCATAACGCCCCGATTCTACGATCCTCCGCAGCTCATGCTGCCAAGGATGGTGCTGCACCATGACTCCCTCCAGCAGGTAAGCGCTACTCTGTTCGACTGTCGCTGCCAAGGGAGCAAGATCAGCCGTATTCAGGCATAACGGTTTTTCCACCAGCACATGCTTATGAGCCCGTAGTGCTTTGCCAATCCACTCGGCATGCAAGTCGTTGCTGAGCGCAATATATACAGCGTCGATCTCCGGGTCCTTTAGCATATCCTCAGCATGACGATAAACGACACTGACGCCAAAACGATCTGCCATTTCTCCTGCCTTGGCAACCGTGCGGTTCGCAAGCGCGGTCACGCGTGCCCCTGCTACATGTCGGATCGGTTCCAGCAAGGCACGCGGAGCAATAGCAGAACAGCCAATGATCCCAAAGCGAATATCTCGCATCGCAGGTTCTTGCGCAGCCGCGGCAGCGTTCATGACCCCTGCTCCATTCCTGGGGAGCTTGCTGGCATTTGGATACCGTTCACATAGGACTCTATATAACGCGGCGTTCGACTGCGCAGCTCTACGATCCTGCGATGCATATCCTCCAGTATCTGAGCACTGCCGTCATAGGTTTGTATCCACGTATCGTACCGCATACCCAGTCCAAGCCGTTCCCATAGATCCGCATTATGCTTCTCATGCACACCAAATGGCTCCAGCATAATGAGTGGAGTGGCTGTAGCGAACGAATCGGTTAGGCTGCCACCACCTGGCTTGCTGACAATGGCCTGGACACGACATGCTTGGTCCAGCATGCTATGGTAATCCGGTCCAACCTGATACACTGTCTTCTCGCCTCTTTTCACCTCTCCGAAAGGTGGAAATGTATGCTCTCCGGCTTCATTTCGCTGCCATGTCCTCCACTGCGGGTCCATCTGAAAATAGCGTATACTGTCCCGCTGTTCATCCGGTTGATCCTGATCATACAACAGCAGATCCAGCTCCCAGCCCGCTTCTTCCAACCGTCCAACCTTGTCACGGTAGGTGCCCATGCCCCAGCCGCCGCCATGTACGAATAAGCGGGATTGCCGTGCTTCAAACGGTACATACTCCACGGCCGGCACATCAATATAGTGGCTGACTCTATTGTTATCATTTTCAAAAAAGGTCGTTTCTCCACAGCCATCCGCAAAACGTGGGTTATGCTTGGCTAGATTTTTCCAGGAAGGAGAAGGTGTCGAATCCATATACACAATGTCCACATGCACCGACTTCGGTTCTCTGCGCTTGCGATACTCCTCCAGTACATACATCCAATGACCGGATAAGCACATAAAATACCGCCGATCTTCCTCTATCCATTGGTTCAGCAGTACTTCCATCGCTGCGAGATCCAGTGAATTACGCATATCCTGCGGAACCTTTTGTGACATTAAGGCCACCGCAAAATTGTCATGGTAAGCTTTGCGGTTTTTGTCGACCTTGAGACGGGCCGATTCTGGCAGCACATTTTCAAATACATGAATCGCCGTATCCACGCCCAGCCTGCGAAGACCCGCTTGCAACAACAAGCCAGGGGTATAAAAGCCCAATCCGAAACCGGAACACAAAATCGTTACCTTCATAAGCTTATCCGTATTCTTACGCATGCTCATACGCCTCCCGTTTAATTCAGCACTGTAAAATGATGCTCTGCCAAAAAACGCTCCAGCTTTGTAGTCAATCGCATTTTTTCCTCATCGCTCGCAGCAACCAGTTCCAAATAAAGACGACCCTTGCCTCGTGCCCGTTCGCTTCCAGCGGTTTCTTTTTTACCATTCAAGTCCGGCTTACCCAAGCCGTTCCCTTCTGATCCGCCATCGTTGGCCCCAATCCCGCTCACACGAACCTGCTTGGCAGATGATCTGCCTCCGCGCCCAGTTGCATTTCTGCTTGGCGTGCTTGTTTGGCCCACAATCTTGTTCTCGCCATCTCGTCCACCTGTGTTCACATATAACGTATTGGCACCCAGAGGCATGACGCCTTCTTCACGTTCACCTGTGAATAACAATCCTTCACCTTTCAGCCCTTCCAGCAGTTCTTCATAGGATAGACTGCCATCATGGGACAGCGAATAATTCGTCAGCGTGCCACGCATATTTTTCCTGGCCAGAAAGGTATCGAGCTGATGCTTGATCAAGCTCATCGACTTTCTAGCATTAATTTCGATAATTGGCTCCAGCTTCCCACCACGAAGTGTCATGGAATCAATGCAAACATCGCCATAATAACCATCTTGATACAATTGCCGTCCCACATCCTGCATCAAGCTAAAATAGCCCTCGCGCTCCAGCCGCTCCAAAAATGCCCCGTCCGGCGACAAGGATTCCCGATAGGAGAATTGAGTGTTAGCCAGCCATTGTACAGATAAGATATCGACACTCCCATCATCACCAATCGTAAATTGGCATGAAAAGTCCTGCTCTTTCTCTTGAAAAGGCTCCAAAAGGAAAAGCACCTGTTTGCCTTTACGCTCCTGTCCACGCAAATACGATACGATCCGGTCCAGCATTTGTGTCGAGGTAATGTGCAGGTTTCCTTTGCCCGATACGCCAAAATCATCCTTGATTAAAAAGCTTCCATCCCGTAGCAGCTTACGCCCCGCCTCAGCAACATCTGCAAACGAAGTCACAATATAGCCCGGGTTGCGCAGACCAAGACTGCGTTTCAGATCAGAGGAATACGTTTTGGCATTTACCTTGCGAATCGTTTCCAGCGGCGGCTGATGCAGTGTTATTCCCCAAGCACGTGCAGCCTCCTCCACATGCGGTAAACCCGCAAACGGGCTAAGCACACAGCCTTCCAGTTGAGGAAACCCCTCTCCGGCATCGGCCTTGCGACTGCCCAGCAGTTCAAATACTGATGCGGTCGACACATTGCCTGCACGCTCCATGCCATCGGTCAAGTCCCGTTCGTTGACAGCCGGATGAAAGCCCAACTGCGCGATATACTGACGCTGTACGGGCGAAATGGCATAACGGGTCAATAACGCATCTCCCGGCTGGCAAAAGCTGAACAGCAGTTCATCCATGGCTGCTACAATCGCAGAAGAAGCCCGGTCAGGCAGAGCTGGCAGGGAAGCTAACTGGGCATCCCGCCAGTAAGCCTCCGCTTCGAACGTTCCCATATACAAATGACGCTGATTCGGTATCGCATTCATATGATTCGCTTCCTTTCCTGCTTCATTATTGGCCTACTACACGGTAGCGCTACTGGCTCGCGCTCGTATAATCACGTAGAGCAAACTGCCATATCAGGCGGATGATCGCCAGCAGCCAGAGAGGTGCGAGAAATGCCCATACCACTAACCCGGTTTCCATTTTGCCGAGAATGAACATGGGCGGAAAATTACAAATGACAAACACCGGAAGCACGAACAAACCGATACGCTGAATCAGATTACTGTACACGGCCATCGGCACATAGTTTGTCTCGAAAATGCTGTTGGACAGCTCCGTAACGCCGTTCGTGCGGATGATCCAGAAGGCCAGTAGTTGGGGGAGCAAAAATACGGAGTATGCCGTAAGCACTCCGCATGCGAGCAGCACAGAGAACCCTCCTACGGTTTCAAAATTAAACGGCAATCCGAGTCGATACCAGCCGATCCCCGTCATAATTCCGCCGCCAATTACATTCGGCACGGTATAGCCCAGTTCAAATTGACGCAGTGTTACCATAAATTGCAGCGATACGGGTTTGGTCATGAGCACGTCCAGTGAGCCGGTACGAATTTTGTCAGGCAGGCTTGTAAAATTACTGTAGAACAATCCACTATAAAATCCGCTCATCATCGTAAATACGCCGATATATAACAATATGGCGTCAGGAGACCAGCCATTAATATCCGTCCCGGCGCGGTATGGAACCGATGCGTACAGCAACTTGATGAGCAAATAAGCCGTTTCAACCAGAAATGCAGTTATAAAATTAATACGGTATTCCATCTGCGACATGACGGAAAACTGGACAAACTTCCAGTACAGTCTGATGTAGCGCCTAACGTTTCGGAAAACATTTTTCATGTTAACCCCCCACCGAGACAAAGCGTTTGACCCCGGCTTGCCACACCCAGCGTGATAGGGCCGCCAGCACTACAATCCAGAGCCATTGCACGCCAATGCCTTTAGCGGCTTCCAGCACAGTCAGCTTGCCCGTCAACGCATTCACCGGAAAAAATACGGTGTAGCTGAACGGTAGCAGACTGAACAGACGGGCCAAAACATCTCCAAAAATCGTCAGCGGAAACACGGTACCGCTAGCTACGTAAATGACAAGCGACAGCGTATAAAATAGTCCCGCCGATTCCGTCACCCAAAAGGCTATGCCGCTCAGCGCATAATAGACCACAAAATTAAGCACAAGCGCTCCCGGCAACGCCAATATGTAAAGCAGGATGTACGATAGCCCGAAGCTGATTTGTCCCTCCAGGCTAAGACATAACAGCAAAATAGCAGCCGCCAGCAGCACGACCGCAGACTGTATGACTTTGCCTCCGATAAACCGGCAAAAACGGTAAGCAAAATAATGCACAGGCTGTACCATGAATTTTGCCAGTCCACCTTCCTTGATATCTGTAGCAATTTCGTATTCAAAGCCCGTAGCAATCAGTTTTCCAGTTACTCCCGCCATGACCACATACACCAGCATTTCTGGCAGAGAATAGCCCAGCACTCTTGCTTGTCCCGAAGAACCGAATACAGCTAGCCAGAGAAAAATTTGCGTCATGATCGGCAGCATAAATCCCGCCATTTGGAGCCAATAATTAGCCCGATACTCCATTTCGTTTTGCATACCAAGCTGGAGTACCTTCACATATTTGTTATTTCGCATCGGCCAGCCTGCCCCCATCGTACAAATTGGCTATTCCCTCTTCCAGCGGGACGTCCTCAATCGTAAAATCAACGACAGACAGTGCGTCCAAAATCTTTTTGGACCAAGCCAAGGTATCTTCTGCGTCCAGCTCAAATACCGCCTCCAGCTCCGAATTGGAGCGAAGTTTGCCGAGGCTCGCCAACGTTAGGCTGGATACGGGGGTCTCCAGTCGAACCTTGAGTAATTTACGGGCACCGATGACCTCATTCACCTTGTGTAAGTCTCCGTCATAGACCAATCTGCCCCCGCTGATAATGATGGATCTACTGCACAAATCCTCAATATCCTTCATGTAGTGGCTTGTCAGCAGGATGGTCGTCCGGTGCGTGCGGTTATAGGCTTTGAAAAACTCTCGAATCCGCCGCTGAGAAACAAGGTCCAGCCCGATGGTCGGCTCATCCAGCAAAATGACCCGTGGACGATGCAGCAGCGCGGCAATCAGTTCCATTTTCATACGCTCGCCGAGAGACAGCCGCCGAACCTGCACATGAAGCTGCTCCTCCACCCCAAGCAGAGTGACCAGTTCATCTAGTGCCTCTTTATAACGGTTTTCATCGATTTCATAGATAAGCTTGTTCAGCTCGAATGACTCGCTTGCAGGCAAATCCCACCAGAGCTGGTTTTTCTGTCCCATTACAATGGAAAACTGACGTTTAAACTCTTTTTGTCGTTTCCACGGGGTAAAGCCAAGTACCGATGCCTCCCCGTCCGTGGGATGGAGAATGCCAGACAGCATTTTGAGCGTCGTTGTTTTGCCCGCCCCGTTTGGACCGAGAAATCCGACAATTTCGCCTTCCTCAATGCTAAAGCTGACATTTTGCACAGCCTCTTTGGTCAGCTGCTCACGCCTGAACAAGTTTTGTAACGATTTGCGCACGCCCGGCTCCTTTTTGTAGTACGTAAATGTTTTCGACAATTGGTTTAATGTAATGGACGGCAATCAATTCCCCTCCTCTTTCCTCTGTGCAGGACACCTGATGAACGTTTCTTATACGGCCGAATGCTTGGACTACTCGGCTGCTTGCTCTGCTAAAATCATCAGTTCCTCCAGCATATGCCGCTGTCTTTCAATTAAATGCAAAGCTCGTTCCGTAATTTCAGGCATCCGATGCTTGCGCAGTTGAAGCCCTGTTTTGTAAATATGCAGATTAAGCTTGTGCCAATCCGCGTACAGCGCCTGTGCCAATTCAATTACATGCTGTGTTTGTGGTCCCAGCGTGGCTTGATGCAGCAGGCAATAATCAGCTGTATAATCCGTCAAATGTAGGGCGCTGCCCAATCGCAGATTGTAATAGATTTCATGACAGTACGTCCGAAAATCCTGATCCTCCATGTCTGCCAACAGATGGAAGTCACCGACAAATGCCCGGTACCCCTCATCTCCCCGCTTGACCTGCTTGCCTGTCACAGCTTTCCCCGTTTGACTTTCCGACTCATTAGACGTAGGTACGCCTCTCCAGATGGCTTCGTGTCCAGTCAAATACTGTCGAATATGATGAGCACACGCAGCATGCATCTCACTTGGCGAAAGCGGGGCAGGCTGCTCCACCAGCCATGCATACTCAATAATGCCCTGCATCAGATCGTCGAGCCGGGCTGAGCCCACATAAGTCATGGCATGTCCCGAGGAATCGAGCAGGAAGCTATCATTCACCTGTGCTGTCCGTTCTTGCAAGTCCAACCCGCACAACTCAATCACGTGGCCCCTTGGGTAATTTTTCACATATACATCGTGATAGGTTAAAGCGGTGCTCGACGTATGCAGCATGGTACCGTAACCCGATGTGAGTACCTGCAACAGATTGGTTTCATCGCTGACACCAGCGACCCACGGTTCCACCCGAATAACAGGTCCACCACTGGCTGCCATTTCTTGAAGCTGCTCCGGATATTTCTCAGGTCCGAAGCGCTTCAAATCTCCACCATACTCTGCGCACATACTCCCACACAGCATGAATAGCTCGGATTCGGCCATGTTCACCCCGTACCTCCGCAATGAGGTACGCAGGGAAGAATATACACAATGTTTCCCTGGAAGAGCGTTTGCCACTTCTTCTGCACCATAGTCCACAACAGAATCTTGACGAGTCTCCATATCGGATTCCTGCATTAAACTTGTCTTTTCAGCGCCCTTATGCATATTTGCCCAGCAGACGCTCGATGCCTTGCAGTGTAGATAGATGCTCCAGCACTAGATCGTCGTCCTCCATCGTAATATCAAGCTCATTTTCCAACTCTACAATTAATTCCACAGCGGATAAGGAATTCAGCCCCAAGGTTCGCAGATCCTGATCCGGAGTCAACTGTTCCAGTTCTCCCGGAGCCAGTTTCAAAATCTTTTCCAGCAAGGGTACTACATGGTATACATCTGTTTTCATTTTTGATTCCCTCCAATTTATGAGCATCCTAATCCAGCAATAATACCTTCCAATTTGTGCGCATAAGCATCAGCTTCCTGCCAGCTGTCTGCCAAAATAAGTGTGAAAATCCGGTTCACATAGCCCCGCTTCACAGGAATACCAGACAATGTACCCGCCGTATACACAAACACCCCTTCTGGACGTTCGGGCGTATAGAGCAAGCCCTCCTCCGCGAGCAACCCGCACAAGCGGCTGTAGGTGAGAGGTGTAGCGGTAACGTTGCGGTAATAACGGGATAATGTTTTATGCTGTTCTCCCAGGACGGATGACAGGAACGAAATATAGGTAGACAACGTAAATCTACCATTTATCTCAATGACTGGAACCAGCAAACCTTCTTCGTCAACAAAACCGTCAATAGAGGCCATTCCCGTATACCCAATGGAATAGAGATGCGTACCCAGCTGATAGGCGCAGCGTCTCACTTCTTCCTCCAGCGCATCGCCAATCTCAGCCGGCACTTGAGATCCGATATATACGGTGCCATCCACGTTTTGCCTTTTTAGCGAAAACATCGTCACACCACCGCCCTCGTCAATGCAGAGCTGGTAGTTCAGATCCATCTGCTTATTGTGCCAGCGCTCCACCAGCCAACCGCCGGAAGATGGCGACGAGCCGCCAAAACGCTTCATCACACTCAGCAGTGTGTCCAGCTTGGACAGCTCGTCCAGCATATACATGCCTTGTCCTGAGGCACCGTGCGGTTGCTTGATAATCAGCTTCACAGGTCCATCCGATAAGTCAGCCAGTCTGGCACACTCCCTGCGGATCGCCGATTCGTCTGCACATACAGCGCCTTCGCTGACGGCAAAACCAAGCTTTTGCGCGGTCAGGCGGCTGAATATTTTATCATTCACCTGAGCACTGACCGCGGATGGAGCACCGATCAGCTCTAGCCCGCAAAGCTCCGCAATCGCTTCCTCCTGCGGTGTGACCGCATAGGGGACGAGCCACGCTTTGGCTCCGCCGCTGCTGTGGCCTGCATCTGCAACCGTGCGCAGTCGTGCCAAAAGCGCCTCATCCGCCAGCACCAGCTCTGAAATCGGCGTTAGCGGATCAGAAGGCTCCGGCACCTCAATACGCGGCAGGCTAAAGCCCAACCGTTGGAGCATGTCCAGAAACGCCTCATCCGGCTGTTCCCGAAGTACAATGACATCCTGACTTCGACATAGCAGGAGATTCATTTCCTCCATCCGGTTTACGACTTGTTGTTCATCCCGGTCTACCATGCCCCCCTTGCGGGGGGATGGATGCCACACTTGCTCTGCGCCGATATTAAACAGCCAAATCAGGACTCCATGATCCCGTTCATGCGCAAGCGCTTCCACAAGGTTAATAGTTTTAGTCGTCACGTCTTGTCATCATCCCTCTCTCTTCCATCCAGTAACAAACAACATCCATAGAAAACTAAATGTATTTCAGAGAGCCTGCCCCGTGCAGATACAATACGCTGCATTTGGAGCACACCGGAGTCAATCCTTCATGATTAATCTTTTGACGAGTTTTCTCATACGCATCCGAGTTCCATATCTCCTTCAGACTATGCTCACGCATGCTTCCAATCGTGAATTCACTGAAAAATTTGCAAGGCATGACCTTCCCGTCTGGTAAAATATCTGTTCTGGAGGTGAGCGCCAAACAATGATTGGAACAACGACTGACCATTTCCTCGCCATGGATAAATTTATCAATTTCCTCATAATCCAAACCGGGCTGATAGCGCACGCGAATGTTCCATACTCGCTCATTGATCCGCTGTAGTTCCTGCATCAGAGGATCGAAGTTATCTGGGTTGATTTTATATTTGAAAGCATGCCAGCTACTAATATTTTTTTCTTCAAGTTGTCGGAGCCAGGAGAAATTATGTGTGAAATATTCATCCATTTTGAGGGAGGTCTCTTTGGAAATGTACCAGGGGAACGTCAGCAGCACCAGATCCAGCCTTTTGTCCTCCAGCATTTGCAGAAATTCGTACATCCGTCCGATCATGTTATCGTTAATGACCGCATGGACAGTTACCCGTCCCTTGTACAATCCCTGGTCGCGCAGTTCAATCAGCTTATCCATCTGCCGCATTGTTTTTTGAAAGGTGCCTTTACCGCGAATTAGATCGTGTTCTCTTTCAAAACCTTCAATCGCTATTAATAATTCCAGATTTTCGGACAAATCCAAAATCCGGTCCAAATATTTATCAATAAGTAATCCATTTGTACAAAAGGTCATTTCGCGCCGATCTTCCGCCAGCACGTCCAAAATTTCATCAAAACGCCGGTGAAACATCGGTTCGCCGCCCCACATGTACAGTCTGGACTTGGCTTCCTTGGTTTCGCTCAAAATCTGCCGGAGCATGTCCGGAGCAAGATCCATGTTTTGTTCTTCTTTATCCATTTGGTGATGGTAGCCTTCCTCGTTCCATTCAAAGCAGTGTGTACATCTCAGGTTGCAGCGGTTGGTCAGCTTAATGCCGATCGTCTGGGGCATGTCCGTTTTGAAAGTAGGGTCCTGTGTGGCGTTACGGTAAGATACAGAAGCGTTTTTCAGGTTACGCTTGATGAGCTTGAACGCTTTCTCATCAATCAGCACATTGCTTTTGGGCTGCATGCTAACACCTCGTTTAATGGATTTTCAGGCACATGTACCAAGCTGTACGTCAGACCGTCTCCATTCCTTCTAGGTGCGGCGCTTGTTCCGCATCGCTGATCCCCTGAATGTAGCTGCAAAACGCATCTACCGAGCTCAAATGCTCTAGCTCAAAGGAATCAAAATCAATCTCCACATCAAACGCATCCTCCACTTGCAGCATGAAATGAACCAACTGCAACGAATCCAGTCCGGCATCATGAATAATGTCCGAATGTCCATCTAGCTTAGCGACCAGTTCAGGATCTTCCTTGACCGCGCTGATCATTTCAATCACTTGGCTTTGCATAGCAAACTCCTCCTTGTGAATGAGATTATATTTGTTCCGCCCAACGATGTACTCTGCAAAGCTCCTAGATAAATTCCTTCACTGGAACTTTATTCAATTATACTCCTCCAATGAAGAGACAAGTCAATAGGTTGTTTTGTAAATAAAACTCGCAATATGTAAATTAATGTATGATAACTTCTACAATTTTCGCCAGCTATTTTTTCGCAAAATCTAATAAAAATTCTCCTCACATCTCTTGCATGAGCGGCAGAATTATTTTACAATACACATGAAAATGTTTTTCCTTATATTCTTCTTGTATACGATACTTTTTTTCATACAAACATTCTACAGCCAAAGGAGCACAGCTCATGTCCCCCATTCTTCATACATTAGCCCATAGACTGGAGCAGCTTCCCGTACAGGAGCGCAAGCTGGCGGAATCCATCCTGCAATCCCCGGAAGATGTGCTGCATTTGGGTATTCGGGAGCTGTCAGAGCGTTGTGGTGTGAGCGCGGCGACCGTTACGCGGTTTTGCAAATCACTACATTTTAAAGGCTATCCCGATTTCAAAATGAAGCTGGCCGCCGAGTTGTCCCACTCCAACCGTAATGGTGAAGAATCCTATCAGGATATTGTCGCCGGAAATTCACTTTCCCGAATCGTGCAGGCTATTCAGTCGAACCATACCGCATCCATTGCGGACACGACCCGACTGCTGGATTACGACAAGCTGGAGCAGGCCATTGCATGGCTGTCAGCCACGAGCCGCATTGATCTCTATGGGATGGCGACATCGTCGATTGTGGCACAGGATTTTTACCAGAAGCTCATCCGTATTGGCAAGAACAGCACTGCCTTTGCAGATTCGCATATGCAGATTACCTCTGCCTCCTCGCTCGGAGCAGGAGATGTCGCCTTTGCCGTCTCTTATTCAGGAGAAACCCAGGAGACCATTGCGGCTCTACGCTGCGCAAAGGAGCAGGGGGCCAAGACATTATCCCTGACCTCCTTCGGAAACAATACGCTGGCAGGTCTTGCAGATATTGCGCTATTTTCCTCCTCATTGGAGGAAGGAATGCGACGTGGGGACATGGCCTCCCGCATCGCCCAGCTTCATATCATAGATATTCTGTTTACAGGTATGGTGAGCGCAGATTTTGACAAATATATTCCGAGATTGGAAGGTTCATATCAACAAGTGAGCAAGCTCAAAAAACAACCAGGGGGTCACTAAGATGAACATACGCATTTTGAACAGCCGTGAAGACCTGAACGCTACTGCCGCCGCTGTGATCGCCAGCTTGCTGCTATCCAAACCACAGGCCATGCTTGGCCTGGCCACCGGTAGTACGCCGATTGGCATTTACCAACATCTTGCAGATATGTACCGCAAGGGACAGGTCAGTTTTGCACGAGCCTATTCCGTGAATCTTGATGAGTATGTTGGTCTTCCCCCAGAACATCCGCAGAGCTATCGAAGCTTTATGAATGAGCACTTGTTCCAGCATATCGATATTCCCATATCCCATACACGTGTCCCTGACGGAAATGCACTGGATCTGGCAGCAGAATGTGCAGCGCACGAGCAGGCCATTTTGGACCATGGACCCGTGGATCTGCAATTGCTTGGCATTGGTCATAATGGTCATATCGGCTTTAACGAACCTGGTCACCGCTTGACTGGAGCCACACATGTTGTAGATTTGAAAGAAAGTACGCGCTCGGCGAATGCTCGATTTTTTGGCGATATAGATGCTGTACCCAGGCAAGCAGTTACGATGGGAGTAGGCACGATTCTTAAGGCGAAGCAAATTATACTGGTGGCTTTCGGTGCGGATAAGGCTGATATTATAAAGCAGGCTTTAACTGGACCCGTCACGACTGAGTGTCCGGCTTCTCTGCTGCAATGTCACCCTAACGTACTTATCTTACTGGATCAGAAAGCAGGAGGAGGATGGTTCAATTGAAGTCAAATGAAATGAGTGGTAACGTACCCCAGCTACTGTATGGGCAAGTTGTCGTTGGAAATGACATCATTGAAAAGGGGGTTGTCGTCATTGAGGGGCAATCCATTGTGTACGCTGGTTCAGAAGAGCATTTACCCGCCGATTGGACAGCGGTAGTCTTGGCAAATCAGGAAGAAACCGCCGCGCTTTATTGATATTCATGTTCACGGCGGTAACGGTGAGGACTTTATGAACTCCAGTGCAAGGGTGCTGGATACGATCACCTCCTTTCACGGTTCACAAGGAACGACGGCTATGCTGGCTACCACCATGACCGCGCCCAAGGAACAGATTGACCGGGTATTGAGTGAAGTTCACGCATACATGGCACTACCTATGCCCTATGCTCAGTTGGAGGGCGTACATCTGGAAGGGCCGTTCATCAGTCCGAACTGGCCTGGAGCGCAAAACCCAGAACATATCGTGCCACCGAATCTCTCATGGGTGGCAGAATGGGAGCAGCGCTATCCAGGCCTTGTTCGCCAGCTCACGCTTGCGCCCGAACGGGAAGGAGCGCTGGAACTGATTGCATGGCTGCGTAGCCATGGCATTACCGCTGCTCTCGGTCATACGGATGCTACGTATGAAGAGGTTGAACAGGCAGCGACGGCGGGGCTGAACCATGCGGTGCATGCGTTTAATGCTATGACTCCGCTGCATCATCGCAAGCCGGGAGCCGCCGGAGCCGTACTCGCTGATCCGCGCATTGAAGCAGAAATCATCGCGGACGGCATTCATGTCCATCCCGCCGCTATTTCCCTGCTCGCTAAGTTAAAGCAGGATCATAATCTCATTCTCATCACAGATGCCATGTCTGCTACTGGTCTGGAAGACGGTCATTATACGCTCGGCGATTTGCCGGTGATCGTGCAGGGCGGTGTAGCGCGACTGGAGGATGGGGTCACTTTGGCAGGAAGCACACTAACGATGATTGAAGGCTTCCGCTACTTGGTTCAACATGTGGGTATAAGTATTCCCGCGGCATCACAAATGGCCAGCCTGAATCCGGCTCGATCCTTGCACATTGCTGATCGTACAGGTTCGCTTGAAGCAGGTAAACAAGCAGACATCCTGTTACTGGATGGAGACTTAAAGCTGCAAGGCGTATGGATTAAAGGATTGCGCAAATAATTCAGTTATAGTTATCATTCCCCAAAACTAAAGAGCTATCCACCAGCGTATTCGCTGAGATGGATAGCTCTTTCTTTGGCATTGCACACACTTATAGGGTTTGAATTAGCGATGATTCATTGGCGCAGGCGTATGATTTTGTGGGCGTGTGGGTGCTGTATTTTCCATTGGACGGTTTGTACCAGCCGCCGGAGTCGGGAATACACGTTCAATCACATCCACCATTTCATTGCTCAAGCCTCTAATCGGATGACCATTTTGCACACTGTGTGTAAAGTCAGTGGCTTGTTTAACAAAGTCCGGGTTAGCGGATACATACACCTGTTCAATCGAAGGCGCAAATTGCTTCACTTTATTAGCGATACGGCTCTTGACTGCATCACTTGGTTCATATGCAGTTCTTGCTCCCTCGATGGTGGTGTTTCCGGTATTTGCGCGATTGTTGTCCGTCAAGCCACGCAACATACCGTACGAGCCTGTACCCAACGTACCGAATAAACCGTCATCACGACGCGCAGGTGTTCCATTCCCGGTTACTCCATTGTCTGTCATTCCAGGCGTTGTAGTATCCGTAGTACGGTTTCCTCTAGTACCATTAACGCCATTCACACTTGGTACATTCCCGTTACGTCCAATACTATTTGCACTTGGAGTACCGTCAACACTTGGAGCACCAACACCTGTTCCGTTGGCTTGGTCTTTCAAGGAAACGGCTACATAGGCATGCCGTTCACCGACCAGCACTGTCGCAGACTTTACATCCGGCATCTCGGATATACGTTTGGACAAATTGCGATCGACTTGCAGATTACGGACTGGATGTCCGGTTCGGTTGGCATTTTCATTCAATGCCATCCCGTCCATACCATTGGACTTAACCCCATAACGATTGACACCATCCATACCATAACGGTTCACACCATCCATATGATGTGTGCTTTGCGCGTTATAGCGTGTACTGTTCGTACGAACGTTATGATCGGCATTTCCGCACCCGGTCAAAGCAGCCATACTGGCGAGTAAAGCAGCAGAAATCGTAAAACTGATGACCTTCTTAGTTCCTGGCATGAACTCATCCTCCATACATTATAAAATGTGTGACGAGATTATCATGCGCTATGAATCATAGGGATATCCTGACTAAAAAATGACTAAAAAAATAAAATTTTAATGTAAATATGAAATACAATTGATGATTTACCACAAGATGGCATGTATAATAAGCTTGAAAAATACTTTATTTTACAAAGGAGGATTTTCAGTTTGAAAAAGATCACCGTTTTGATGCTCATTTTTTTGTTATCAGTTACTCTTGTCCCCGTTGGCGCTTTTGCAGGCTCCACTACACCCCAACCCCCAAAAGATCCCGCCGGAAGCTGGGCAGAAGGTCCACCACCTAATCGCGTTGATCCAGCCAAGCCCGCACTATTGTTCGTACATGGTTTGAACAGTAGCGCTGAAGTCTGGACCAAGAATGATAACGATATGCTTCAGCGCGCACGTGACGCCGGATACCAGACAGCCACCATTAATCTGTACGATACAAGTGGCACATCCCAAGATATGTGGGACAATGGTAAGCTTCTGGCCGACAAAATTAAGGTCATCAGCAATCACTTTGGAAAAAAGCTTATCGTCATCGCCCACAGCAAAGGTGGAGTGGATACTCAAACCGCTCTCGTATATAACGGAGCCGCTCCTTATGTACAACGTGTCATCACCCTCAGCAGTCCTCATCATGGTTCACAACTTGCAGATCTCGCCTACAGTAGCTGGGCCGGATGGCTGGCAGATATCGTCGGGTCACAAAATCCCGGTACCTCCACTTTACAAACATCTTATATGAAGTATTTCCGAACCAAGACCGATTCACTTAGTAATGCGACTACAGTTCCATTCTTCACGTTTGCTGGTGATAACTGGTCTGGCGGCACTGCTTCCTACATACTGGGCGGACTTTACCTCTCCTCCTTTGGTAAGAATGATGGAGTGGTCACAGTCGACAACGCTAAGCTTCCCGGCGGACGTGTAGTTAAAGTCGGATCTTGGGACCATGCCAAGGTTCGCACTGGTTCTTACGTCTTCTCCCTGATCCAACCCTACCTCCAAGCGAACACTCCAGCATTGAATCAGGAAACTGAGGCACTTTCAGCATCTTCCCTGACTGCTTCTGCTTCACAATCCACCTATAGCGAGATCGATAATTCATATTTTATCCGAGGCGGCGATTATAATGGAAAAGCCTCAGAAACCCTCACTGTTGAAAATGGTGTAAAATCCATTGATCTGGACTGGATCAGCGATAAACGTGTGAGTA
>NZ_WUDQ01000490.1:0-2791 GCF_009827695.1 Paenibacillus sp. OT2-17
ATGGACCCTTCCGGCTCCACGATGACCGTTTTAAGGGCTGCATTTTGTTCCTTAAGATAACGCGAGGTTCCCATAAACGTTCCCCCCGAGCCTGCACCTGCCACAAATACGTCCACTTTGCCGTCCAGATCGTTCCATATTTCAGGTCCCATTGTCGTATAATATGCCTCGGGATTATCCGGATTACTGAATTGCCGTGGCAAGTATGCATCTTTTATTTCAGCAGCCAATTCTTTTGTTTTTTCGATAGCTCCTTTCATCCCCTCACTTGTCGGGGTATGAACGATGCGTGCTCCCAATGCCTTCATCAGGTCCTGCTTCTCTTGGCTGAACTTCTCAGGCACAGCGAAAATAACTGAGATATTATAATGAAGCGCCGCCATCGCAAGACCAATACCTGCGTTGCCTGCTGTTGCTTCAATTAATGTCCCCCCTGGCTTCAGCTGACCTGTTTTCAATGCTTTTTCAATTAGAGCCTTACCTACCCGATCCTTTACGCTGCCGCCGGGGTTCATAAACTCCAGCTTCGCAAACAGGCGAATTCCTCTCGGTAGAGAATAGCTATTCAGCTCCACTAATGGCGTACGTCCGATGAGTTCAAGGGTATTTTGATATACATTCATAATTTCAAGCTCCTTTTAATGGCGAATCCAAAATAAACCAATGGTCAAAAATTAACGCCTATTGTCGGAGAAGTTCGCTATCATCTCCGAGAAAACACAGTAATACGGTAAGTATTGATGCAATAAGATTTTATGTGTATTTGAAGCTTTTGTCAAATGGACCAGTCACAATACCCACACACCCTGCCTGCTTGCTCGATATGATAGAGAAGATGTCACAAAATATCCCCGTGCAACATAAGGAGGAGTTCATATATGGGAAAGCAATTTCTGAAGATAGCTGCCGTATATTTTGCCCTCAGTGTGCTGCTTAGTGTAATTATTGGCGTGTCGGGTGATTACAGTCTGTCCAATGTTCAGTCTCATATCCATTTGTTGGGTTGGATTGCACTTGGAATTATAGGTCTGATCTATGTGAGCTTTCCTGCACTTTCAGTTACTATTCTGGCACATATCCATTTTTGGATGCATAATATCGGTCTGCCCGTGTTGATATTGGCAATTATAGGTGAAAATCACGAAATTCCAGAGGCTGGAGTTTGGATTGCCATAGGGTGGGTGTTACTCGCGGCTGGTATTATGCTGTTTATGGTGAATGTGTGGGATAGACTGCGCTAGAGCAAATAAGTTCTCTTCATTTGACCATAAAAAAGGAGCCTGATCATGTCAGGACTCCTTGATATCTTCATTATATGTTAGCTATACACCAGCTGTGCTAGCTAAGTGTTCTATACTGTTACTTCACTGTTTCATCCTGTACATGTTCTTTACAGAAGTTCGCAACAGCTTGCAGCTCATCATCTTCAAGTTCAAGATCAATGTAACGATTCGTTACTTTTTCAATTAATTCATACTTTAGCAGTCCCGTCTTTTCTTCGTCTACTAAATAAAGACAACGGATATACAGCCCGTTTTCGGTGTAAAGCTCGTCGTCCTCTTCAACCTCTACATCAATTATAAATTCATAACGCTGCCCACTCAAAATACCAAAAGCGTCTTTAATCTGATCTACCGTGTACGATGTAAAATTTAACATGTCTTCATTCCCTCCGGATTTCCTTCGATTACAGTGCATTCTACGCCCGCAGGCAGTAGTTGTAAAACCTGTGTACGTACTTCTTGGCGGTTCAGATCCTGGCCCATGATGGATATCCAGCCTCGATCATTACGCGAGCGAATTAAACGCCCTATGCCTTGTCTGAGTCTAAGTGCCATGTGAGGCATATCTATCTGAATAAACGGATCTGCTGCATCCTTGCGCAGAGCCGTAAAAACCGGATCATTCGGAGGAAATGGCAGTGACCAGATAATGACGTGCGACAGAGAAGGTCCAGGAATATCCAATCCTTCCCATAATGTAACAGCGCACAACACACTTTCCTCATCATTCTGAAAAGCTGAGATCAGATGGCTGATTTCAGCCGAACCTTCGTACAGAAAACGATAGGCTGATGCCTCCGGGTAAGCAACGAGATCCTTCTTGAATGCAGCCAGTTCCTCCTGTGAAGGAAACAGGATAAGCGCTCTTCCCTGCGATTTCTCCAGCAGTGTCAGCGCTCTCTGGATTGGATCATGCCCCACCTGCAACGGATATAATGCCGCTTGCATCTGGTCGTTGTAATCATACGGTGAAGCAACGGAAAACGTGAGCGGATTCTCAATACCGAGACTTTGCGCCATATAATCAAAGGAGTTCTCCACGGAAAGTGTAGCTGAGGAGAATACAATCGGTATATGCTGTGCAAATACCCGTTCTTTGAGAATCTCTTTTACCATCTTGGGCATAACCACAAGCGTTAATCCATCCTGATCCTCCATTACCCACGAAATCAGGAGTTCCGGGCGCTTAAACAAGGCCAACGCCGTCTGAATCATTTCCAGATGCTCTTCCACGATTTTGACCTGGTACTCATCCAGAGAGAATAACCCGCTTTCAAATACAAGCTCTTCTTCAATCGTTCCGATCAGATCGCCAAAGCGGTTTACCTCTCGAATCAGCGACTCATTCAAGGTAAACTCCTTGCGATTAGAACCCTGTACAGGCTGACTGTTCTTATCGAGCGCAGCGAACAAAACCTCACTTTGGGTTATCGCATCTTCAATCGTCATTGCCAGCGATTCTCGCACTTCCCCCTCTAGCAGACGGGTACTAATGGCCTCGAATTGAG
>NZ_WUDQ01000491.1:0-2778 GCF_009827695.1 Paenibacillus sp. OT2-17
TCCAGCAGCCACTCATAAAATAGCCACCCACAACGTCGCTCGGATAATGTACGCCCAAATAAATGCGGCTCGTCCCGATTGCTACAATCAGTAGGCTGCTGAGTACAATAAGAAGGATACGCCCCAGCTTAGAAGGAACATGCTTCCACACTAAAAATGTCAGTGCCGCGTACATGCTGAAAGCTGTCATGGAATGTCCGCTCGGAAAGCTGTATCCATTCTCTTCAATAATACGGTTAATCTCCGGTCTCGCACGCTGAAAAATCAATTTCAGTATCGTATTCAGCATTACCGATCCCAACACGCCAGCCGCCAAAAAAAGCAATTCTCTGCGGTGTCCCAATACTCTATAGAGCACGAACATGGCAATTAAAATGATGATCAGAACTGGAATCCCGCTGCCGATCATGGTGAAAAATTTCATTAGACGGGTCATGGCGGGCGACTCCAGCTGTCCAATAGCCGTAATAATTTTCTGGTCAAAATGCCGTATTTGATGGTCGCTCACCCATAATGCGATTAAGCCAAAACCGAGCGCACATACTATACATGTGAGCAGTGCTAAGGAAATGGGCAACTTTGTTGGTGTTTGCTTCATTTTCTATAGTTCCTCCATAACATCCATTGCGTGATAAAACAAAGTCCAGCATTAGCTTTCGTATATATCTTACTTTACCCATTTTTCTGTTATCATTTCATTCAAAGACTAGGTGCATCCTCCACATGTTGAAACCCATTTTTTTGAAAAGGTCGGGATCGGGCACCCATGAGGCATCCCTGTTGGTATATAGCCCGGTGCTTTTTGCACGCTTCTCATGCAATAGCATCCGTCCTCCCTTATTTGATTATCATACCATTCTATGGACGTGGTTGGAGTTCTCATATAGCCTCTCCCAACTTTAAGAATCATTTTATAATATAAGGATTTCATATTGACTACAAAATCCCGAGCGGAATGTAGCGAAAAAGCAGCAACAAAAAAGGACGCCATTCTAAGCCTTATAAACGGCTCGAATGACATCCTATCATTACACGTAACGTACTGCAAACGTACTTCCCAAGTTAAACAAACATCATCTTCTATTTAGGTTGGTGTGACTTCTCCAAGTTTAACCTTACTCTCTGCTTCCTCTATTGGATAGCGTCTACGGAACCACAGCGACTGAAGCAACAAAAAGGTGCCGCTTACTGTCCAATATAATGGCATGGCAGAAGGGGCATTAAAGGAAAATACCGCCATCATAATCGGTGAAAGATAGCCCATGATCGCAAATTGCTTGCGCTGGTCAGGCGTCATCTGAAGCTGAGAAAGCTTGGCCTGTGCCAAGTATACAACTGCGACGACGATTGCCAAAATCCAGTCCGGCTGTCCGAGCCGGAACCATAGGAAGGAGTGAGACGCCAGCTCCGGGGTTAAGCGGATTGCAGTGTACATACCGCTCAAGATCGGGAGCTGAATGAGAATTGGCAGACAACCGATATTAAGCGGATTGAATTGATGCTCTTTGTAAAGCGACATCATTTCCTGCTGCATACTCTGCTGGCTGGTGGTATCTTTCTTGTTTTCATACTTCTTCTTAATTCGGTCCAAGTCAGGCTGCATGGCGCTCATCTTACGCTTCATCCCCTGCTGGGCACGCGTTTGACGCATCATAAGAGGCAGTAAGGCCAGCCGGACAATGAATGTCAAAGTCATAATCGCCAGCCCAAAGCTTCCACCAAACCATTGCGCCAATTGCTGTATAAGCCAAGAAAGCGGGAACACCACGTAATGATTAAAAAATCCGGGTGTCTGTGCATTTATTTCCGCAGCATTCGCACCACAACCAGACAGCAGCATGACTACCGCCAACGCTACCATTAATCCGAATATCCGTTCTTTTTTACCCCAAAAGGTGAATCCCTTGAATCGTTTCATATGTTCCTCCTCGTTGATTGGCTGTGCCATCGTTCAACGAGGGAGAACAATCGGATGCATCTTCATCCGGCGCTTCCTTACGCCGGATATGTCGGGCCAGCCGGACAGGCATGTCCTGTCCACGGGCAGACATCGGCATCTGTGGAGAAGCATGAGACCTTACGGGCCCGCCTTCGACCCAGCATTCGGGTACATTGCCATGCAAATGAGCGAGATATGTATAAGTCACTGTACACAGCAAGCCGATTGTAAATAAATAAGGGAGTAGGTCCTGGAGCTCAAACAAGGGATTCACCTCCTTCGGTTTGTTGTTACAATTATAGCACGAAAACCGAACAAGCGACTAATCTTTAATTAGAGATACAAGTTGGAACACAAGCAACTGAATTTAATTATGTATGCTAAACAATCGAAACGAAAACACAACATGAAACTTTTGGATTTATTTACAGTCTAATCAAAGGTGACTTTCTGTAAAGCCTTCCCCCCTATTAACCATTAAAGGAGCCAACACGTATGAGAAAAATGATACACAGCACATTGTTTACAGGATTGGCGTTAGCCAGCATTGGGTTGCCCTTAATCAGCGATGGATTCACTGAAAAGGCAAGTGCAGAGCAATCTGCAGTTTCCATGAGTAACGCCGCTTATAGCACCGCAATCCAAGCACCTGTGATCAAACCTTCCTGGTCTTTTCCCGTTATCCCAATCGATAGAAACCGATATCTAGATCAGGCGGTAGCAATAGCGGAAAATGGTAAGGTGTTCGCGGTTGACTCGAACCATAGACTAGTTGCCCTTGAGGCCAGTTCGGGTCGAAAATTGTGGCAATATGGTGATCAGCTTACCCCTATTTTGAT
>NZ_WUDQ01000492.1:0-2771 GCF_009827695.1 Paenibacillus sp. OT2-17
CGGATTACAGACCGTTTCGGGTATTTTACGCGATGGTGTTGTATAATCTGGGGGAATACGGGAAAGCCATGCAGAAGCTGCTAATGGAGGTGGCTGAGACGACCTCGGATTTATCTACACAGGAGTACTCACGTGCCATTCAATATTATGCAGATAAACTGGATCAGATCGAGGCATAGGTGAACCGGAGTGAGAGCATCAGCAGTAACGTGTATATACGCTCGTAAATAAAAAGATCACAGTCAGAGAGCAGTAATTCTCTGACTGTGATCTTTTGCTGTTTATTGTTTAGCTATAAGGTCCGTTACTTGATGAGTTATATAACTGTGATTACTGCGCACCTTCAGTAACGGCGATTTCCTTCTCCAGGTTTTCTCTGGACAGGTTGGCCTTCAAATAATCCGGGGTATCGGGCAGGACCAGGTGCAGATTGGATTTTTGACAAATGCGGATGGTGCACTTTTCGACGATAAAATCAAAGACATGCCCGCCTCCAGTGCGTTCATCGTTAATAAAATGCAGATGAAATCCGGCTACCCCAATACCTTGAGCATAGGCAGGTGTCCAAAAACCTGTAATCACGCCGGAAGCCTCATTAAAAGTGAAGGTAGGCTGTGACTTGGTCGCTTCGATAAACGGTTTGTATGGTTTAACTTGGTGAGGCACGGTCCGTGTCTTTACTTCACGAAAAGTACCATCCATACGGAAGGCATAGAACAGATTACGGCTTGGAAACAACGTTAACAGCAGAGCCTCCAGCTCTTCACGATGCATGGGACGGTCAATAGTATATGTGAAATCTTCATGAAAAAAGGTGACGGTGGAAAATGGAGTAGTTTCTTCAGGTTTTACGCGATGGGCCGTACCGTCTGGAAGCAAGTGATAAAATTCACCATCGAACGCGATCATCTCGCCATTGAGTTGATCAAAGGTACCGAGTCCGAAATCCCCGTGCTTTTGCAATTCCTCGAACGCAACGACTCCGTCGTAAAGACCATCTAATAAAGCAAGCATGGTGGACGTTTGGTAAATATCATGATCAGTTTCTTGCTTGGTTTCCAATTGTGTAACGGTCATGGCAATACACTTCCTTTTGTAATTGTATGCATTTATTTTCTTTCTTTTTCAATAATAAACGTAAAATTTCAGTAAATAACATGAATAACTCAAAAAAATCATAAAAAAAACGTTATACTCCATAATTGTCATAAAGCCGTCACGAGTGAGGCATGGTTAAGGTTAGTTTAATTGGTTAGGCAGCAGTTTACGTCCCAATTGGATGTTATCCTGATAATTAATCGGAATATCGACAACCACAGGACCATCGGTATGAAGTGCCTGCTGCAATACACTTTCTAGTTCTTCAGGAGAGTGCACGCGTAATCCAGTGGCCCCGAAACTTTCAGCATATTTCACTACATCAACATCTCCAAATTTTACACCAGACGTTCTTCCGTATTTAATCTGTTGTTGAAAAGCGACCATGTCATAGGAACCATCTCTCCATACGATATGCACCAATGGTGAGTTAAGACGTACGGCGGTTTCGAGCTCCATAGATGAAAAAAGAAATCCTCCGTCTCCGGAAATAGAAACGACTTTTTGACCGGGGTTGACGAGTGTAGCAGCAATCCCCCAAGGAAGTGCTACGCCTAACGTCTGCATCCCGTTGCTGAATAGAAGGCGACGCGGCTCATACGAACGGAAATATCGTGCCATCCAAATGTAGTGTGAGCCGACATCACAAGTGACTGTGACGTTATCGTCAATCAGGCTGCGCAGTGTGCGAATGAATTGTAATGGATGAATCAGATAGTCATGCTTGCGTACAGGTACAGCCTCTTGCTCGCTTAGATCATGGTGAAGACGTTTTAATTGGTTGCAGGAGGCTCTAGATAGCTTTAAGGTAGGCAATTCTTCTGCAAGGCTACTCACAATCAGGGCTATATTCCCGATAAGCTCGTAATCAGGTTGATAATCATGATCAATATCTGCTTGATGATCATCCAGATGAATGAGGGTTCGGTTTGCAGGAATGTTCCAGTTTTTTGGATCATATTCAATAGGATCATAGCCAATCGTCAGTACCAGATCTGCCGCTCCAAGAAGCATGTCACCCGGCTGATTATGGAACAGACCGACTCTCCCAAAATAGTGGCTTTCCAGCTCCCGGGAAATGGCTCCAGCGGCCTGAAAAGTTTCAACTACAGGCAAATCCGTGTTTCTGATCAGTGCACGGATGGCAGCTGTGGCTTCGGGCGTGCTGGCTTTCATGCCGAGGAGAAGTACGGGCAACTTGGCTTTTTTGAGTTGCTCTGCGACTTGTTTGATGAGCCCGGCGGGTGCGATTCCAAGCTGGGGAAGGGAGATCTTCTCAATAGCTGTTACTTCAGATGACGAAGTCAACACGTCCTGCGGCAGACTGACAAAAGTGGCTCCAGGCTGGGCTGAGGTCGCAATCCGAAATGCGTTAGTAATAGCTTCTGGTACATTATCAGGATGCTCTACTTCTACACTGTATTTGGTGATGGGCTCGAATAGTCCGGCGTTATCCATGGATTGATGCGTGCGTTTCAGGCGTTCGGATCTTGGAACGGCACCTGCAAGAGCGACAACAGGATCACTCTCTGCATTCGCGGTGACAAGTCCTGTCGCCAAATTGGATGCGCCGGGGCCAGAGGTGACAAGACATACGCCCGGCTTTCCAGTTAATCGACCGACTGCAGCGGCCATAAAGGCAGCATTTTGTTCATGACGGCATATGATTAATT
>NZ_WUDQ01000493.1:0-2769 GCF_009827695.1 Paenibacillus sp. OT2-17
CTTTTGAGGGCTTGCCTGCTGGTCGATCTGCTAATATTAAAATACGAGCCTACAATCGAAGTGGCACGGGTAAAGATACATCTATCAACGCATTAACACTACCTGATTCGGCTGTGCAACTTGCAGCTGAAGATGTTCGCGAGCACGATGCCACATTGATATGGGCCCCGGTTGATGGGGCAACTCAATATAAAGTAACGATCAACGGTCAAAATTATTATAGTACGGAACCACGTGTGGTTGTATCTGGTTTAACAGGTGGGAGAAACTATGATTTTCAAGTGAGCAGTGGGAACAGTAGTGGTTTCAGCCAGCCAGCGTTGGGTGAGCTGCTGACACTTCCTCCTGAAGTACAAAATGTTAATGTTACAGAACTTGAGGGTGGCCAGATTTCACTGAGCTGGGATGAAATCAAGAGCTCTTCTCAATATACTGTAACCCGTAAAGATACGGGGGAAGTTTTTAACACCAGAGATGCCCATATTAAGCTTTCAGATATCCAGCCTGGTATGATTTACTCGTTTGGTATACAGGCCGTGAATACAACGGGGGTAGGTAATATAGCTCCCTTTACGCTTCGCTCTTTGCCAGGTCAAATACCAGACAATAGATTGACAGTGAAAGAAGTAACAGATACCGATTTGGTTGTTACGTGGAAAGAAGCTCCGGGTGCAGATGCCTACAATGTCTACCAAAACGAGATGCTTATCGGTCATACGACCATCCATGAATTTAAAGTAGATGGATTGGACAGTTCTACAGTGTATCGTATTACCATTAAGCCAGTGAACACAAGTGGTGAAGGTAAGCAGACAGAAGGTCAGGTCGAGACGCTGCCGTCTCCAGCGTTTGCGTTTTTGAAGACGGAAACAACGAATAGTGAATTTATCATCCATTGGGAATCAGACCATGAGAATGATATTTTCGTCCTTGCCAGTGAAGGAGGAACAGAGCTATATCGTGGTAAGGATCGAAGCTATATCTGGAGACAACTTAAAGAGAAGCAGTTGTATACAGTTCAACTTTGGGCAGAAAATAGTCAAGGAAAACGCACAGAGGCAAAACAAGCGCATGGAAAAACAACGGGTAATACTGTGGACGTAGGTGGCGGAGCAGGAGGGGCGGAGAGTGTAAAACCGATTCAGCCTGTTATAAAGGAACCGATAGAAACAGAGCACATTCAGGATTCAACCGTTGAGAAGAAGCCAAATCATTTTAGTGACATTGATCGGATATTTAATAAAGAAAAAATAAATGTGCTTGCCGATTTGGGTATAGTAAAGGGAATAACCCACACGCTGTTTGAGCCGAACAGACCTGTAACGCGTATGGAGTTCACTTCTATGCTGGTCCGTTCCTTGAAATTACCGCTCGAAACAGATGTGACTTTAGGTTTCGAGGATATCAATCCATCGGCGTGGTACGTTGATCTTCTCAAAACGGCGATTAAAGATCAGGTCGCTCGCGGGTTTAGTAATAGAGAATTTGGCCCAGATCGGGTCATTAACCGTGAGCAGGCGGCTAAAATGGTGAATAACATTATCAAGGCTACACCACAGCAAGAAAGCAGTGCATACTCGGATTCCTCTCAAATTGTCGAGTGGGCCAGAAAGGATGTACTTGGTCTAACGGAGATAAATTTAGTACAAGGATATCCAGATGGTAGCTTTCGGGCCAAGCAGGAGGTCACACGTGCGGAAGCGGCTGAGATGATTTATAACATGCTTCAAATGAAATAGAACGAATCAAGGGGCGGCGTTGGCCAGCCCCTTTTTTTGTGTGTACTAACTTAACTTATTCCGCAATAGCGGGGTTTATATTGGATGCTCTGTAGGCAGGAACACCATTAATGAGTGCGGTTTTTAGCTGAATATATCGTATACCATAATAGGAGGTTGTACTACTCATCCCGGATGAAAGTACAATTATTTTATAATATGAAAAAGGAATCTCATTACTAAATTGATAGGTTGTTTTTGCAATGGTTGGCAAAGCTTCGACTTCACCTAACCTAAACCAATTTTCTCCGTCATTAGAGCCGTGAAAAGAAAATGAAAGAATAAAAGCTCGAGAAGATGGCTGAGCTAAAAGAATATCATTGATCGTCTTACCTGTATCTAATTTGAAGATGATTTCTCCACCTTTACCGCTTAAACTACTTTCCCAATATAGATTATTATCGATTAAAACATTTTTTGGAAAAGTATTTTTAGAATCTCCATTCGTTGAAACATTTTCCTCTGCTATAACAACAGGATCCACGGAAAAAGTATAGTCGTCTGGATTTTGACTGAATTTTGCCATGTTGAAATTCCTCCTTAAGTTTAATTTTTGAATGTGTCGAAAAGGTTGATTCATATCATTTATATGAAACTCTCTATGAATATATTCCTTGAACATGGAATGCATACTAGTTATACACTTATTATTTGGGAGATGGCATTTTCCCTTTGGATTGGGAAGTTTGTTTTAGTACTGTTGAGGAATATAAAAGAAAATTATTTGAGAAGTACACCACTTCCCAAGAATATAATGATTTTGTAATAGGTGGATTTAATGTGCTTACCGACAAAATAGATGCGATTCTGAATTATGCTTTAGAGAACTTTCGAAAAGAATTTCCTCATAATTATGAGTCGCGTTGTCCGGCTATGATATTTCCGTTGCCAAGAGGCGATGAAAGTAATGGTGCTGAGTTTGCTATTATTTTAAAACGAGATGAAGATGGAGATACAATGGTCTATTCGCCACTTCCATTGTCATATTTAG
>NZ_WUDQ01000494.1:0-2768 GCF_009827695.1 Paenibacillus sp. OT2-17
AGAATGCCCACAACCATATCGAGCGAGCGTTCGGCCAGAATCGCTACCAGCTGGTCCGCTTCTACTCCCGTCTCCCGCAGCTTCCGCGCAAGGCGGTTGGATCGCTCGTTCAGCTCGCGGTAGGTCAACTGCCCCTCGTTCATGACGGCGGCCACGTTGTCCGGGTAAAGCTCCGCCTGTTCTTCGAACAAGCCGTAAATCGTTTTCCCCCGCTCGAACCCGGTTTCGGTGTCATTAAATCGCTTCAGCAGCGTCTCCCTCTCGTCTGGGGACAGCACATCGGCTTGTCCGAGCTCCAGATCCGGCTGAAATAAAAGCACGGACAGCAGCCGAACAAGATGGTCGGCCGCCTGTTCCACAAATGCCCGCTCGTACCACTGCCCGTCAAAGCTTATTTCCAGCTCGATGGAATGGTTTTGGCGGTCGAAGCGAAAAACCATATCGGCCGCCACCCGGTTGCCCAGCGGTTCCGGATGAATCGGTGCAAAGGATGCGACGGTGTTGATGATTGGTAGGCCGTCCCCCGTATAGTCCAGATGGAGCGGCTCCACCATTTTCCGAAAAGGCAGGTGCTGATGCTCCAGCGCCTCGCCGATGGAGGCTTTGATGCCCCCGAGCAGCGTTTTCAGCGTCGTCTGGTGGCTTACGGACGTCTTGATTACCAAAATGTCCTGCGGCGGCGGAGTCCCGTCAGGGTCTGCGCTATAAGAAGGCATGCCCACCAGCACTTGGTCCCGCCCGGTATATCTGAACAGCAGGCTTTTTACTCCTGCCAAAACAATCATGTACAAAGCCAAATCCGAACCGTTGGCGAGGCAAATGATTCTCTCTGAGAGTTCGCTCGGCAGAGTACGGTGAAGCAAGCCCGGCTCGGCCGCAGCTTCCCCGTCGGCGGATAATTTGGAGGATTGACTGTAGGGAAGGAAGCTCAGGCTGTCATCGGCATCAAACTTGCCGCTCCAGTACCGTTCTTCCTTTTCAAACAAAGATTTCATTTGTACCTCCCCTAAAAATGAAGTGACCGCATGCCCTGGCGCAGGTCCGAAAAAGCTTGCTTTCGGCCTGCGCGTTTACGGGCTTGGACGTTGTTCGCCGTCTTCCTTGGGATGCGCGCCGCTTTCGCTTGACGGCGGAGGCGCGCTTGTAGGATTAGAACGCGAATTCGATCGTATCGACGGCACTCTTTGCGCCTGCCGCCGGTTTATGACATTCAATCCGGCTTAGCTCAAGTTGTGGATTTTCCGCAATTTGAGACAGTACCCGCAGGTAATCCTCGGTCAAGGTGCGGATCATCGCTTCTTTGAACAGCTTGGTGGCGTAGAAGAAGCCCCCGCTCAGCGCCCCGTTGTTTTCATACATAAACAGCGTCAGATCGAACTTCGCTTCTTCCAAATGGTCAAGCTCGTAAGTCTTCAGGCTGACCCCTTCCAGCTCGGCGTCTCGTTCTTCGATATTTTGCAAGTCGAAAACGGCATCGAACAGCGGGAAGCGGCCCGGCTCCCGCTTCACATTCAAACGCTCCACGAGCTCCTCGAATGGATAATCCTGGTTCTCGAAAGCACCCAAAGCCGTTTCCTTCACTTCTTCCAGGTAGGACAAGAACGTTTTGTCGTCCGACGGACGATTGCGGATCGCCAGCGTATTGACAAACATCCCGATGACCGGTTCCAAATCGGCGTTCGTTCTTCCCGCCACCGGGGTGCCCACGACCAAGTCCTCCTGCCCGCTGTACTTGGACAGCAGCACGGTATAAGCCGCAAGCAGCACCATGAACAGCGTGCTTTCACGCTCGGCCGCCAATTCGCGCAGCCGCGCAGAGAGAGAAGCTTCGACGTCGAACTCCAGATGCGCGCCTTCGTAGCTGCGAGCCGCAGACCGTTCGTAGTCCATCGGCAGGTCCGCCGTCGGCAGCTCGCCTTCGAAGGTTTGCAGCCAGTACGCTTCCTGCCGCCCGATCCGCTCTCGGTGGGCCTTCGACTGCTGCCAAACGGCATAATCCTTGTATTGAATGCGCAGTGGCGGCAGTTCTTCCCCGGCGTAGAAACTTGAGAACTCATCGATCACAATCGCCATCGATACGCCGTCGGACACCATATGGTGCATGTCGAAAAGGAGAATATGCAGGTTCGACTCCAGCTCGATGACCCCGGCTCGCAGCAGCGGCGGCTTGCCGAGATCAAACGGACGAACGAAGCTGCGGACGATCTGCTCGATTTGAGCCGCATCTTCTTTATCCGCTTGATGATGCTCGATAGCAAAATCGACCTGCGGGTAAATCCGCTGAACCGCTTCGCCCTTCACGATTTCAAAACCGGTGCGCAGCGATTCATGCCGTGTTATCAATTTCCGCAAGGCGGCTTCCAACCGGTCTAAATCAAACTCGCCTTCCACCTGCACCAGCTCCGGCATGTTGTAAAGCTGATCCGCTCCATCCAGCGTGTGCTGAATGAACAGCCGTTTCTGGGCGGAGGACAGAGGGTAGTACTCTCTCTCCTCAGCTTGAGGAATGGCCTCATGCTCCCGCCGTTCCATCCGGGCGATCGCCTCGGCCATCGCCGCAATCGTCGAGTGACGGAATACGTCGCGCAGCGGCAGGTTGACGTTTAATTCCTTAAATACCTTGCCCGCCAGCGTTGTCGCTCGCAGGGAGTGGCCGCCGATGTCGAAGAAGTTGTCGTGAACGCCAATCTCCTTCGCAAGCCCCAGCACCTCCTGCCAAATCGCCGCCAGCTTCGTTTCCAGCTCATTGCGCGGTGCGACGTACTCCG
>NZ_WUDQ01000495.1:0-2767 GCF_009827695.1 Paenibacillus sp. OT2-17
GTGAGCACGTATACTGGGAGCAATTGAATGAATTGACGGCATACGAGTCTTTAAAACTTTCAGAATTGCTGGAATATAATAAAAAACCATTGACCATAAATAACACAGCTACTTTGAGCTTGAAATTCACGAAAGAAGAGACTGATCAACTGCTAAAGCAGGCCCATCGCGCGTACAACACAGAAGTGAACGATCTGTTGCTGACGGCGCTCGGCATGACGTTAAGCACTTGGACTGGCAGTGATCAGGTTGCAATTCTTCTGGAAGGCCATGGCCGGGAAGATATCATGAAGGATACGGATATATCACGAACGGTCGGCTGGTTTACGAGTCAATACCCGGTGCTGCTGCGGATTAATCGGGAAGATGATATCTCCGGGTACATCAAACGGATGAAGGAGATGTTACGCAGCATTCCACATAAAGGGATTGGATACGGCATCTGGAGATATCTCAGCCAGAACGGACCGTCCGGGGCAACATACGCCGAGCCACAGATCAGCTTTAATTATTTGGGTGAATTTGATCAGACGCTGCGGCACAGCGAAACGCGCATGTCACCGTACTCCAGTGGAGCAGATGTTAACGAACAGACCAGAATGCCGTGTTCCCTGGATGTGGGGGGCATTGTAACAGATGAAATGCTCGAGCTGGATATTCGTTATAACACAAAAGTATTACAGGAAGATAATGTAATAAAACTAGCCAGGGAACTCAAGCAGAACGTGCTGGAAGTGATCCGCCACTGTGTATCACGGGAGCGTTCTGAATTGACGCCAAGTGATGTGCTGCTTTCGGGTCTTTCGGGTCTAAGCCTGGAAGCATTGGACCAGATGGTGGAGCAGATTCAGCCTGACGGAGAGCTTGAGAATATATACCCCATGACGCCGATGCAAAAAGGAATGCTGTTCCACAACATGCTGGATTCCCAGTCGAGCGCCTATGTGGAGCAGTCCACCTTTGAACTGAAGGGAACGCTGGATCTCGTAGCGTTTGCTGCCAGTCTGGACTCGTTGGTGCAGCGTCATTCAGCACTGCGGACCAACTTCCGGAGCGATTTGCAGGACGAGCCCTTGCAAGTGGTGTACCGGAATAAACGCGGAGAGCTGTACGTGGAGGATATACGTGAAAAGGAGAAGGTGGCGCAGGAGCAATATATCGAGGAATTCGCGCGTCGGGATAAGCAGAAGGGGTTTAATCTGGAAAAGGATACGCTGATGCGGGTATCCATCTTCCGTACATCAGACGATTTATACCATTTTGTATGGAGCTTCCACCATATCATAATGGATGGCTGGTGCTTGTCACTGGTCACCAATGAGGTCTTTGGAGGATATACCGCCCTTACAGAAGGGAAGCCACCGCAATTGCCTGTGGTAACACCATATAGCCGATACATCGAATGGCTGGAAGGGCAGAACCGTCAGGAAGCAGCGGAATATTGGAACGGTTACCTGCGGGGCTATGAGGAGACGGCGGTCTTGCCGCAGGCCAAAACAGGGAAGACCCAGGGATATGTGGCCGAATATCTGGAATTTGATTTGGGTATAGACCTGACAACGGCTCTACTGCAATTGGCAAAGCAAGAACAGGTAACGATAAACACGCTGATGCAAACGGCCTGGGGTGTTTTGTTGCAAAAGTATAATCGCACAGAGGATGTCGTTTTCGGGAGCGTGGTATCTGGACGTCCAGCGGACATTGCCGGAGTAGAGCAGATGATTGGACTATTCATTAACACGGTCCCCGTCCGTATTCAAGGCGGACAAGCAACTGCATTTACAGATCTGATGAAGCAAACTCAGCGACAGGCGCTTGCTTCGGGAACATACGAAACGTTCCCACTCTATGAGATTCAGGCACAGGCAGAGCAAAAAGTGGAACTGATTAATCATATTATGGTATTTGAGAACTATCCGGTGGATGAACAAATTGAGCAATTAGGTGAAAGGGAGGAAGCTGATTTTATAATAACCGGAGCAGGAGCGGTTGAGCAGACGAATTATGATTTTAACATCGTGGTGTTACCGGGAGAGACGCTACGAGTTCATTTTGGTTACAATGCCCAGGTATATGATTATGAAAGGGTAGAGCAGATCCAGGGGCATTTGCTGCAACTGCTGGAGCAAATCAAGATCAATCCAGCTGACCGGATTTGCGAGCTGGATATATTAACCGCGCAGGAACGCGAGCAAATGCTGGATGCTTGGTGTGACACGACAGCAGCATATCCACGTGAGCAGACGATTCACGGGTTGTTTGAGGAGCAGGTCTTGCGAACACCGGAGCAGGTAGCTGTATATTTTGAAGGAGCGCAAGTGACCTACCGTGAATTAAATGAGCGAGCGAACCGTCTGGCGCGTACTTTACGCAGTAACGGTGTGATGGCAGACGGCCTAGTCGGCCTGATGACAGAGCGATCGATTGACATGATTGTCGGCATCTTGGGTATTTTGAAAGCAGGGGGCGCCTACATTCCGATCGATCCGACTTATCCGGAGAACCGCATCCGTTATATGCTGGACGATTCAGGTACGGAACTGCTGTTAACGCAGCAGCATTTGGTTGAAAAAGTGGAATTTAGGGACAAGGTACTGCTGTTGGATGCAGAAATGGGCGAAGGCAGTGCGGATGCAAGTACGGCTGAGGCAAAAGGAAAAGCTATATCCGCATATCACAGGGATGGTTCGAATTTGGAAGCCACATCCGGTCCTCATAACCTAGCGTATGTAATCTATACGTCTGGAACGACAGGCCAGCCTAAGGG
>NZ_WUDQ01000496.1:0-2764 GCF_009827695.1 Paenibacillus sp. OT2-17
AAAATAATCATTGTCACCACCGGACCCGATTCCAGTGACATCAGTACAAATGCTCCTGCCTCTTCCTTGGAGCCATACTGCTGCATAATGGAGGCGTATAACCCGCCGTTCGTCATATCCATAGCCGAGATCAGCGCCAGCACCGACAAACCTGCAAATAGTCCACTTTCTACACCACCAACAGGCAGCAATCTGGATGCAATGATCGCCACTACCCACGCGACCGCGATTTTAGTCAATACGAGCGTTCCTGATTTACGCAATACAGTACCCGTCGCTCGCACATCTATAGAAGCACCCATACAAAAAAACCACACTGCTAAAATGGGTACCGTACCTGTCATCAGCCCCTTGGTAAAAGATCCAAAATAGTCGCCTGCCCATGGAGTAAATGTATGAAAAAGTGCGCCAATAAACAGCGGCACCAGCATAATGCCCCCTGGAATTTTATCAATGTTTTGTTTGATTTTCATTACTTCGTTCAACCCTTTCGTTTTTGCCAATGCAAAAACAAGGCCGTATTACTTGCGGCTCAAGCCGAGCTCGGGAATCAGTCTTGCGAAGGTATCATGACTCTCCTTCAGTTGCTGCGCGAATGCCTCTGCATCCTGGACACGCAATCCCAACCCATGCTTACGCATTTCCTCCCTGAATTCCTCGTCTTTCGTCCCCTTGATCAGTGCATCCGTCAGCGTTTGAGCAACTTCATCCGGTGTATCCTTGGGTACAGCCAGCCCTCTCCAAGTGCCAATAAAATGTACACGCAGCCCAGTGGCTTGCTGTAGTGTCGGCACTTTTGGAAACGCTTCCGAAATAGTGTCTGCCTGGATCGCCAGTATGCGAAGTTTCCCTTCGTCCACGTATTTCTTCACTTCTGCGGGACTGACGGGTACAGCATCCACAAATCCGCTCATTAAAGCGGAGACGGCTGGGCCTGCTCCCTCATAAGGGATATGGGTAAAGCGGACTCCGCTTTTCTGCTCCAGCATCGCGGCAGCAAGGTGCCATATGCTCCCTGTGCCTGCATTCCCCATTTTGAGCTTGCCGGGATGGGCCCCAGCATCCTCCAGAAATGCCTCCGCTGTCGTCCATGGTGCATCCGCCCGGACCGTAATGGCGGAAGGGTCCATATTGGTTTGAAGCAGCGGCTTAAATCGCTCATAGGTGAGCGGTAGCAGTCCCAAATGAGGCAACGTAGTCAGCTCAGCGACCAGATACGTTACAGTATAACCGTCCGCCTGCGCCTCAGCCCCTTCCATCAGCCCGACAGAACCGCCTCCTCCCGTTCGATTAACGACGATTATCGGCTGACCGAGATGCTTTTCGGCGGCTTTCGCCAACGCTCTCGCGGTAATATCTGTACCGCCTCCAGCCGCATAAGGAACGACGAGTGTTATTGGCTTCGTAGGAAATATACGGCTGTGATCCTGCAGGGTGCGGTGATCCACATATTCACTGATACTCAAGGCAGAAAGCATAGCTACTCCCGCCGCAACCAGCACATATTTTTGCCATGGCTTTTTCTTCATTATGTTTCCTCTTCTCCAAAAATGAACTGGGCCCGTCATGCGCCCGTTTTCACCTCCAACGTTTTCGGTCTTGTTGTTTGCGTTTACATGAAGTCAATGTACCGCAACGTGGAGGGCTACAGCTATCGCTTAATCTTCGTATTTATCTTCTATTTCGCCAAAGTATCGGCCTTTTGACCGATCTGCATATTTATTGGAAGATTTGCTGATTTGTCTGAATTTCCCTGGGGTCACTTGTTTGTGCTTGCGGAATACCCGAATAAAGCTGTTCTCATTTCGGTATCCGACCTGTTCTGCAATTTCACCGATTTTCAAATGGGTTTCACATAGTAATGTGCATGCCTTTTTTACGCGTAATCCAGTCAAATAATCGTAAACGGTGGTCCCCGTTTCTTCCTTGAACATGCTGCTCACCGAGGACACGCTCATGTGAACATGATCCGCAATTTCCTGAAGCCCGATGTTCAAATGCAAATGATGTTCCATATATTCAATCATCTCTTGTACACGCACAAAATCTTTGGACTGAATGCGGCCGTGCCATTTTTCTTCAATATCAGTCAACATAATGACCAGCAATGCCTCAATGTCTTGAAGGTCTAGCGTCAGAATCTGATTCCAGTGTTCATCAGCAAGCTGATCCGGCGGCGTCACACTCTGCCTGGCACACCATTTTAGCAAATCTTCCAGCAATTCATGAACAAACAAGTAGACCTGGGCTGGGGATGTTCTGTGGAGTCGAAGTTCTTCTACCCAGTGGCTGATTAGCTTTACACTTGCACCAGGTTCCTGTGACTCCAGGGCACGAATCATTTCCACACGCCGATTGTCCAGCAATGTTGAATCCTGAATCTGCTCCTTTGACTGTTCATCCACTGTGTTATCCTTTTTCACACTTATGCTGCTGTCTATATTCGTATATGAACGTCCATACCCCTCATACAAACGCAAATTAAGGGCCTCTTTTCCTTTTATAAAAGACGCCCGTGCCTCTTGAATATCCGTGACCATATGACCAATCCCTATAGAAATAGTCAAAGGAAGATACTCACCGACAACCTGAATCAGCCTATCCACGCTTTTCTGAAGCAAAATGCTCTCTTGGAGGTCAGTCTCTGTACCAACTTCATTCGAACTCTCGCTGAACTGTAACAGCACAATAAAACCACTTTCCTCCTCCGGCGAGCATACTGCTTTCCAGTGAGGTTCGAGCATCTCTAGCAAAATATTGTTCA
>NZ_WUDQ01000497.1:0-2762 GCF_009827695.1 Paenibacillus sp. OT2-17
CAAGTAGCCTTTTCTCCATCCGGCTAATGGCCATATCCAAAATAAGACTGTTGATTACCACTCCGCATAAAACAGCCAATATAGCAAACTCTATTCCTGGCTTCATCATGACCAGCACAACGCCACTGCAAGTAAAAGCCCCCCAGATGAACAGCGTCATCTTCATGGTCTGTAGGCGAAGCTTGTACTCATCGTAGGCATGCTGACCAGCTAGTCGCTTACGTACACTTGTGATGTATCCAGATAAAAAAGGCACCTTCATACACAGCGTGTACAACTTATGCAGTAAGGCTTGCAGCTCACGTTGAAGTACCGCTTTTCCTTTGCGACCTTCCTGAACAGAATGAATTCGTCCTCTGCGAACTGCATGACTACTTCGCTTACGCAACCCCCACAAAACTATATATAGAAGCGCAAAGCCACCACCTGATATTAGTAAAATCCATAATAAAATTTCTTTAAGACTCATAGTCTTCCTCCCAATAGCGGGTCAAAAAACTGCGGAAATCTCTGGCATCCTTTACATTCATCTGCTCACACATTTCTTTTGCACTTTTGGCAGTAAGGGGCTCCATCGGTATATAGCTTCCGTTCCGATATTCCATAATGTGGCGATAACTATAGCTCGTTGAAACATTGGAGCCTGCATCCGTATGATCCGGGTCACGCGGCACACATTCTGTGATCCGTTCGATGTAGCGTCGCCCTTCCGCATCACGTTTGAGATGCACATCAAAGTTAATGACATGAACTACCTGTTCCTCAGCGATGCCTTCATGCTGAAATACTCCTGTTTTGAGCAATGAATTACGAAGTGAAAACACGAGATCACGAAATGTTTTGGCATGATGAGTAAAAATGGTGAACAGACTGGCAACCTGCGACATTTGAATCATCCAAGCAGCTACTTCATCACTTGCTACTTCGCCTAGGATATTAACGGTTCCATCTGTTTTTTTCTGCAAGTCAAGCCCTTGTTGTCCTGAAATATGGTCCGTTTCTCGAAAGGTAAGAATGTTACGGCGACTGTAAATGCTGCGTAGATGCAGTTCAAAGGCCATTTCTTGAACACGAAGCGTATACGAAGCATAAATATGCTTGACCATCGCCATTAACAACGTTGTCTTACCTGAACCCTGCGCGCCTGTAATAGCAGTAATCCGGCTGCCTTTCATTAAATAAGAAAGTAGCTGGATTGGAAAATCAGCATTCTGTCCCTTAATTAACTGTTCCAGCGATGCGCTTTGAATATCGAATTTACGGATAAAGAAAGCCCACGATTCTGAGAAAGGAGGGCGCACCACCACTACCCGTGACCCATCCTTCATTTCGTTGACCTTATAACCATTCGCTTCGGAAAGCTGTCCCGGGTAATTGTATTTATAAATATTTTGGCACACCCTTTTAAGTTCACGCTCAGATCCGAAGGAAAGGAACGAAAGATGGATAGTTTTACCTTTATAAAAGATCCATACGCTCTCATAACCATTGGCAGTAGGCGCAGATGTTTGTTCAAATACATACCCATCCGAAGGCCAGTCTGATGATGCAGGAATCCCACCTTCCGGCATACCACTGACGCCCCCACTTACACCGTCGATCCGCTGGTCACGAATATCATCAATGACGGAAAAGCCTTTGTAATGCTGATAAATCCGTTGGACAATAATATCCACTTTCTCCAAAAAGGAAAGAGGGCGGTACTCACAGTCATAGATATAACGAATATCCTCTGCGGTAACGAGATAATTTCCATCTTCTTCACCTTGCTGTGAATACCTCATTTCGGCCAAGTCATAAGTATCCAGTAAACGTGATAGTGCATCAGCGCCAAACTTCTGCTGGTATTGGTAAAATATAATTTCGAATTGATCCTGTATGCTAAACAACTCAGGTCGGGAGAATGGCATAACAATATCGACAATTTTCTCGTTTAAGCCGTAACCGTTAATCAGAAGCTCAGCCATCAGATTTTTAACAAAACGTTTATCACCCATGCTGCCATTGGCACAGTCCTTTAACGCCCTGCGTAGTTCCGCCCTTTGATGGATACGCCGTCTATATTCCTCTTCATGCAATCCGGCATCCGCCATCTGGCTATGACTTAGTTCATGAAGTGCATTTTTGATATACTCTATTAATGTTTCGAATGTGGCATCTTCGTTCTTTTTTTCTACCCGAAGGGTTGAATGTCGCGAGTGAAGATTCCCACGGTATTTAACAATAATCAGTACGATGCACATCAGTACTATACAGGTAAGAATCAATCCGTTGATCATTTGAGCGGACAGCATTTAAGCGCCCCTCTCCAAAGCCTTGAGCCGAAGATCGGACTCTGCCGCCTCCAGAATAGCTTTGCTGATATGCCGTATACTCTGCGCCCATCTCACGGGCATAAAAAGCTTGCGGTGCTGCTCTTTTCCACTTCGCACCTCACGCTGCACATGGCCGATCACATCCCTGCGGTTCCATGCGTCCATAAATCCGGTGCTATAAGGGACTGTATACAAAGCACCTTTGTAGCCATATCTCCTGCGAATATTCGTTTCATTCACTTGAGAATGCACATCATATTTCCCAAGTACAATCAATAAGGGTAACGATGAATAGGTAGATAACGGAGACACAGATTCAAAATAAGCGTCTAACTCTCGCATATTCTGAGTGAGTGAAAGAACGGCCAGTTCGGCTCGTGCACATGCTTCATGCTGTACAGCCCCCCACCCTGCTCCACTTCCTGCATCAATCAGCGTTAAATCATA
>NZ_WUDQ01000498.1:0-2756 GCF_009827695.1 Paenibacillus sp. OT2-17
ACGGAAGGAATTACTGTATTCGTATCAAGCCATTTGTTGTCCGAGATGGAGCTGATGTGCGACCGTGTAGCTATTATTCAGAGCGGACGGCTGGTTGATATCAAGCAACTGAAGAATACAGGGGAGGAAGTGCAGAAGGCGGAAATTGCTTTTGAGGTAAATGATGCCGAACAAGCTTATGCGCTTGCTGGAGCAGGGCGCGTCGAAGGTAATCAACTGCTGCTTCACCTGGAGCGGGAACAGATTGCAGAGATGAACAGCCTGCTGGCTGCAAATGGCATTAAAGTATATGCGATTCGCCCGGTTTCCCGTACGCTGGAAGATCAATTTTTGGAAGTGACGGGAGGCGGGGTCATTGGGTGATTTCTTCAAGCTGGTACATAACGAAAATCTGAAAATTTACCTGCGTGTGCGCACATGGATTATGCTGGGGCTGCTGGCGGTCATCACTGCTGTGATTCCGATGCTGATTTCCCTGGTTTCCGATCAGGTCAGTGTGTGGGATGGGATTGCGTTGACGACGTTGTTTACATTTTTCCTCAATACGACGTTTACGGTCATTGTAGCCGCTGATTCGGTGGCTGGTGAATTTACTTGGGGAACGATTAAGCTGCTGCTCATCCGACCTTGGACTCGCAGCAAAATATTGTTGTCCAAGTATATATCCGTGATTTTGTTCAGTTTGCTCGGAACGATCATTTTGATTTTGATGGTTACGCTGTCCTCATGGCTGATGTTGTCCAAGGATGCACCAGCGGGTTCTGTTCCACTGTTCAGTGATCCGATATCTTATGTAACGCTGAACTTTTTGTATAGCTATATCGCCTTGTTCGTGACGATGGCCTTTGCTTTTATGCTGTCCGCTGTTTTCCGTTCCAGTGCCTTGGCGATTGGGCTGTCACTGTTCATGATGTTCACCAAAACAGTTTATAACACGATTGGCTTGTTCAGCACAGATCGTTTTGAATGGACCAAATACGTTCTATTTACGCATATGGATCTGAAAAAATATTTAGATATGCCGCCGGGTACGGTAAGTTCCAGTCTAACCTTTTCGCTCACCGTGCTGGCCGCATATTATGTGATTTTTATCGCCATTGCCTGGGTGGTTTTCGTAAAACGTGATGTTTCGACCTAAATCGAAGTGCCATAGAGTAACACAAAGGACGTTCAAATGCCTAGCATTTGGACGTCCTTTTGTTATTTCAGAATTTTACAAAATCCTCATTTAAGACTATTTTATGCTGTATCTATGTCATTTTTTACTACACATTCTGCGTGCAGGGGTATATTGTAATCTATTTTCAGCAAGAATCAATCAATAGGGTCATTTTGCGTTTAAAGAGGTAGAGAGAAACAGAATAGAGGGGGGCCGCATGATATGCTGCAAAATAATCGTTTTTTTCGTCTGACTACGGGTATTGTCATGCTATTACTCATCATTTACTTGGGCACCAAAGTAAGCTTTATATTCAGTCCTCTCGTATCTTTGGTCAGCTTGCTGGTTGTACCGTTGATGCTATCTTTTTTCCTCTATTATTTATTGAGGCCGATTGTAGATGTAATGGAACGGAGAAAAATCAAACGATCTATCTCCATCTTGCTGATTTATTTGGTCATTGGAGTGTTATTGTTTGTTTTCTCATGGGGTGTGTGGCCTACGCTGCGTGATCAAGTTACCAATTTATTTGAAAATGCGCCGAAGCTCATTAAAAGTCTGGTTGATCAATTGAGCCAATGGCGGCATAATCAATCCTTGAGACAAGTGCTGCCTCCGGGTGAAGACCCGCTGTCACAACTGTCAGATACGTTGAACGAAGCTTTTTCGACACTGTCTGATTATTCGGTAAAGCTGGTATCGTTCGTGTCCTACTTTTTTATTGTATTGGCTACCTTTCCAATATTGCTCTATTACATGCTGAAGGAAGGGAGCAAGTTTGGCCCTAAGATGCTAAACTTCTTTCCAAAAAAATATCACAAGGACGCATTGGAGGTTATGGAAGATATCGATAGTGCACTCAGCAGCTTTATCGTGAGTCGGGTGCTGATTAATGTCGCGTTGGGTGTGATGATGTTTCTTGGATTTTTAATTATTGGCTTGCCTTATGCCTTGCTGCTTGCCGTTATTTCGATTTTTCTTAATTTTATTCCCTATGTGGGGGCAGTGGCTGCTTCTATACCTGTGGTTATTATTGGATTACTCGAATCACCTTCGATGGCACTCTGGTCCCTGGTCGTGGTGATCGCTGCACAGCAAATTCAGGATAATTGGCTGTCACCTATAGTTTTTGGCAAGCAGCTGGATATTCATCCGTTGACTGTCGTTATTTTACTGTTAGTTGGTGGCGACCTGCTCGGGATTCTGGGTATCATTTTGGTGATTCCATTGTATATGTGCGGAAAAATCGTCATACGCAAGGTGTACCAATTATTTTTGGAACGCAGAGTGGAGGATATTATGGAATGAATGGAGAATGCACTGGATTTAAAGGAGTATATACTGACTTTATCCTGCTTCGGATTGCAGAGCGGCTTGGCTATCCTCCTTGTTTTTGCTGAAACTAGATTGGGTTTCGTCGTTTGACTCATCCGTAGAAGTTGACAACTCTACATCTTTTGTTCGGTTCATTTGAATTGTGCCGTCCAGTATACCGCCTTCAGAAATGACCAATGCAGTGGTCGCGGTATTTCCGTACAGTTCACCTGTCGGCGTAATGGTCAGTCGTCCTTCTGTAGTAATGCTGCCAAACACCTTA
>NZ_WUDQ01000499.1:0-2751 GCF_009827695.1 Paenibacillus sp. OT2-17
TCTATTCATTTGAGGTAGATATAATTGAGGTGCTTTTATTCGTAAAAATCAAATTTTTATAAGGAGTTGGTATCAACTCGCTAGAATGAAAAATAATGTAGCTTGCAATCAGAAGTGTCATAGGGAGAAATATCACAGTGAAATCAATTAAATGAATACGATGGTAAAAATCGACCAGTCGTTCCTTTAGAGAAGAGGTGGTACATAAGAATATTGGGGATTCTGTTAATCGCTTCGACTTTCTCACAGACAGCATCTGCACATACGGTGAATCCTAATGGACAAGCCACAACCAAGGAAGTGATGAACTGGCTCGCTAATCTGTCATCGGAAAATCGCGTAGTGTCAGGAGCATTCGGCGGGTACACAAATGCGTCATTTTCTATGACCGAAGCTAATCGAATTGAAAATGCAACAGGACAGTCCCCTGCCGTGTATGGCTGTGATTATTCAAGAGGATGGATGGAGACTTCTAATATTGCCGATTCGATCGATTATAGTTGTAACACCGATTTAATCTCTCATTGGAAGAACGGAGGTATACCTCAGATCAGTATGCATCTGGCTAACCCTGCGTTTAACTCTGGAAATTATAAAACCCCAATCTCAAACAGTCAGTATGAAAGAATCCTAGACTCATCAACTGAAGAGGGCCAGCGATTAGACGCTATGTTAAGCAAAATTGCCGATGGCCTTAAGCAGTTAGAAGATGAAGGTGTTCCTGTTCTTTTCAGACCTCTTCACGAAATGAATGGATAATGGTTCTGGTGGGGACTTACCGATTATAACCAAGAGGACAGCGAACGTATCACTTTATATAAACAGCTTTATAAAAAAGTCTATCATTATATGACCGATACAAGAGGATTGGACAACCTGATATGGGTATACGCACCAGACGCCAACCGAAACTTTAAGACAGACTTTTACCCTGGAACTTCATATGTTGATATTGTTGGATTAGACGCTTATTTCTCAGATCCTTATTCGATTCAAGGATATGACGAGTTAACAGCTCTTGATAAGCCTTTTGCTTTCACAGAAGTCGGTCCGCAGGCAACCAATGGTAGTATGGATTATTCTTTATTTATCAATGCCATTAAAGAAAAATATCCGAAAACCATTTATTTCTTAGCTTGGGATGAGGGATGGAGCCCCGCAGCTAATAAAGGTGCCTACAATCTTTATAATGATGGTTGGACACTGAATAAGGGGGAAATGTGGGAAGGCAGTTCACTTGCATCATTTGCTGAATAATTGATCATTAGTTCATTAAACAGGACTATGAAGAATACAAGTTCTTCATAGTCTCTTAAAAAACATGTCCTTTAGGGAGTTACAATAACAGCTAATGTATGAACATGATAATATTTTTTATATCACTTACATAACTATTTCTCGGAAACTAGCGGTTCAGCCGATAAGTAGCCTTCTTACACACCTTCCAATCTTTCGGGCGCATCACCGATATTTGTGATTATTTGTGTTGTATTATATGTACTAAATCCTCTTTTCGGAAGGCAAAGGCCGATTTCTAGTATGTTAAGGAGAAATCGGCTGTTTTTTTAAAAAATTGTTCCCAGTCCAGCGCTTGAGTTAGCGCCGTTTGTTCAATTAATGCAATCCCCAGCAAACCCAGAATACATGAAGCCATGCTCCCAGCTATTCCTTTGAAACGGTTTGGAACCCCTGAATTATTACAAAAATCCAACGAATTTAGTTTTATGAATGAACAGAGCTGAGAAATGACAACTTAAGAAAGTAGTATACATCACAATTTCCAAAGGAGGATATCTGTTATGGCTCACCAGAAGAAAAGGAAAGAAGCAGCCTGGAAGTCACGAAAGCAAGAACAGCATCCCCATGGTAAAGTCAAATCGCTCAAGGAGCTGTCCAGCGAATAGGAGTGAGGATTATACTGCTTGGAAGAGAAGGACTGTCGGTGAAATTCACCGGCAGCCTTCTTTTTGCAATAATTTCGCTTACATAAAGAATTACCTTAATGCTGCAACTGGATTTACTAACAACCATCTAGCTATTGCTTGTAAGCTTTTCAGATTGCGGACCTCATTAGGATGAAAACACCGATACAGCGTTCTACCATAGAGAGTATCTTCTTAAATTCGTTTTTCTGAAGGTTGTCAGTTCCGGCTAAAAATTGAAGCATCTCCTGTCCAGGAGATGCTTCTTCTACGTTATGATTGGGTAATCTGAGATAAGCTGATTTATCAGGATACGATTGAATTCAGGAGACCCTGCTTCACCTGATCCGACAGTGGCATAAGTGGCAGACGCAATTGCTCGGCGGCAATAATCTCTTGCTGGGTAAGCCACCACTTGATCGCGGCCGGGGCTGGCTCTGCAAATACATGCTGGATCACCGGTTCCAGTAGCATGAAACTGTCTCGCGACCCGTTCATGTCGCCAGCCACAAAACGTTGGTATATATCCACATACTCCTGGATATTGAGATGAGCGGATGCAAGCATACCACCGGCAGCTCCCTGGCATAGCATGGCATGGAAATAGGCATCCTCTCCGCAGAGGACAGGCTTGGTCTCGTACTGGGTCAATTTTAAAAGCAGATCAAGACCGCCCGTGCTGTCCTTGAGCCCAATTACGCCATCCAGGTCCAGCACTTTGCGTATTGTATCTATTGTCATGCGACTGCCCGTGCGAACCGGAATCTCATATACAAGCACAGGCAGGCCTACACGAGATACGACACGGAAATGCTCCAAGATTCCTTCC
>NZ_WUDQ01000049.1:0-19032 GCF_009827695.1 Paenibacillus sp. OT2-17
GCCGAAGCGTCCGTCACTCACGGCTAGTACATTGACATACGTCCAGCTTTTCAGGTCTTCAGAACGGTAAAGCAGTACAAGTCCGTTCCCTTTCGCATCATTAGAACCGAGAACGGCGTAATATTGACCTTCGTGTCTGAACACCTTAGGGTCACGGAAGTCTTTACGGCTGATCGTGTCCGGTATGGCGTCATAACCGATGACCGGGTTGCCCTCCCACTTTTCGAACGTTACTCCGTCTTCTGATACTGCGATTCCCTGCGACTGCTTGTAATCCTGATCTTTGTCAGGCCCGGTTACAACATGTCCGGTATACATCAGGACAAGCTTCCCGTCCTGCTCAATCGCACTGCCGGAGAAGCAGCCATCCTGGTCGAACTCACCGTCCGGTGCCAAAGCGATCGGCAGATAATCCCACTTCATAAGATCGCGGCTGACTGCATGTCCCCAGTGCATCGGTCCCCATACTGATTTATACGGGTAATGTTGATAGAACAAGTGATACTGCCCGTGATATTGAATGAAGCCGTTCGGATCGTTCATCCAGCCGAATTCAGCCATTAAGTGGTAGTTCAGGCGATAATCCGGCCGAAGCATATGCTTCGATTGGGAAATAAATTGATCTGCACGCTCTCTCGTATACGCTTTAGTCTGTTTGATAAAGCATCCTTCCCCTGCAGTTATTTAATCGAACCTTGCATAACACCCTGAATAATATACTTCTGGGCGAACAGATAGATGATAATGATCGGAAATATCGTCAGTACCAAACTTGCCATCAATGGACCATAATCCACTGTATAGGTTCCATAAAAGTTGTACGTGGACAATGGAAGTGTCCTTTGCTCCGGATCGACCAGAATGAGGGAAGGCAGCAGAAAATCATTCCAGATCCACAGCACATTGAGAATGGAAATGGTGGCCGTCGTGGGCATTAGTACCGGAAACACGATCCGGAAGAATGTCTGAAACCGCGTGCATCCGTCAATTAGCGCCGCTTCCTCCAGTTCCTTTGGAATACTCTTTACAAAACCATGATAAATGAAGACGGCCAGCGAGCTGCCAAAACCGATATACATGTAAATCAGCGACCACTTACTGTTCAGCAGATCAAGAGACCCGTAGATTTTCACCAATGGAATCATGATAGCCTGGAATGGAATGATCATGGATGCAACCATCAACATAAATGTATATTGGTTGAACTTGGTGTTGTTTCTGACAAAATAATGAGCCGTCATCGCCGCGAACAGTGAGATAAACAGAACACTTAACACCGTTATGACCAATGAGTTGGTAAAGGCAGCGATGTAATTCATTTTATCGAATGCATTCATATAATTGACCATACTGAAGCTCTCTGGAAGCGATAACGGATTTGAGGTGATGGCCATGTTTTCCTTGAACGAATTGATCAGCAGAAAGACGAACGGTACGATGAACAATATGAGTATGACTGTCAACACAATGAATTTGATCACGGAGGAAGCAACTCTTTTTCTTGCCATTACGCCTCCACCTCCAACTTCTTGCTAAAATAAACCTGAAGCAGAGTGATGAGAGCAACCATCAGGAACAACACGAATGCTTCTGCCTGCCCCACACCATAATCACGGGAAAGGAATGCCTTTTCATACACATGCATCGACACCATTTGAGTACTGCTGAACGGCCCACCTTTCGTGAGCGCAAGGTTCACGTCATAGACCATAAAACCGCGCTGCAAGGACAAAAATATACATACGATGAAAGAAGGAACCATCAAGGGCAGCACCATTTTCCGCAGTCTGGTCCAGCTGTTCGCCCCATCAATGCTTGCGGCCTCCATAATATCATTCGGCACACCCGTCAATCCCGCGATGTAAATGACCATCATGTAACCCGCGTTCTGCCACACGGTTACAATCACGAGTGCCCAGAACGCTTTGTCGGGATCAGCCAGCCAAGTCGTGCTGAGCGACTGTATGCTGGCATGTTGTCCCAAATAGACAAGCACGTTGTTGAATATAAACTGCCATATAAAGCCGAGTACAATGCCGCCGACAAGGTTGGGCAGGAAAAATCCCGCTCGGAAAACACTCTGTCCTTTTAACCCTTTAGTCAGCACATAAGCCAGCATAAAAGCGATCACATTAATAAGAACAACGGTATAAAACACATACTTGAGCGTCAAGCTGAACGATTTCCAAAACTCAATATCTCTAAAAACAGCCAGATAGTTTTGGATGCCTACCAGCGATAGTGTGGTGGAAATACCATCCCAGTTTGTGAACGTCAGATAGATGCCATACAAAAATGGAATAATCATTACCGTTATGAAGGCAAACAAGGTTGGGCCGGTAAACAGTAGCCGCGTCCGCAGCCGGTTCCATACTCCTTTTTCCGTAATCATGATGATCCCTCCCTTTGTTCCGGGTTTCTCTCTCTATTCCAGGTAATTTGAAAATAACCTTATTTAACCGTTTTCCAGTAGTTTTCGATTTCTTTAACCAGTGTTGCACGATCGCCCTGTTTCGCCAGATACTTTTGCATGGAAGATCCTGTCTTGGACCAGTGGTCGGCAGGCAGCATGCTCATCGACTGCTCTGACTTGCCTTTTGCAATATAATCCTGGATGGACTTGCCAAGCGGGTCGGCCGCAGGCAGTGTAATATTTTTGAACGCCGGGATAATGTTCGCTTGGTTCACGAGGAAATCCTGGCCTTTCGCATCATATACGATCCAGTTCAGGAACTTCTTCGCCGCCTCTTGCTGTTCCGGAGTAGTCTTCTCCTTGTCAATAACAATGCGCTTGGATACAGCGGACGAAATCTCCTGATTGCCGTAGTCATCGGCATTGTTACTGATGGGTACAGGCAAGAAACCATATTCTTTATTAGCGGTATCAAAACTGTTGATTTGCGGCCATGCCCAGTTGCCCATGAACCAAATGCCAACTTCACCTTTGCCGAGCAGCTCCGGTCCGCGTTCATAAGCTCCTGCTAGCGGAGAAGCCTGATCGATGTTGTATTTCATCATGAGGTCGAATGTATCCATAAGTCCGTTAAATACAGGATTATTAGCCAAGCTAGCCTGGCCCGCTTTTAGTGACGCCATGAATTTGTCCACTTCAGCCATGTCTTTGTTCTGGCCTGCATAAGCAAGAGGCAAATAATGAGCGCCCAGAGACCAGTCCATTGGTGAAATCACCAATGCTTTCTTACCAGATGCCTCGATTTGCTGAAACAGTTTTTCAAGGTCATTTCGGGTTTTAATTGTGGTGGGATCAAAGCTTCCGCCTACCGCTTTATCTACAACGGCTTTGTTGTAAATGAATCCGTAGCCTTCAACAGCCAGCGGAAACGCGTAATTTTTACCATCAAATGTCGTAGCAGTGGTAGCATTTTCAACAGTGTCCGCATTCCACTTTTCCCCGCTTAGATCGAGGATACGGTCCTTGAATTTCTCAACATCACCTGTATCTAGCATGGTCATGGTCGGCGGGTTTCCTGATGCATACAATGCGGAGGCACGCTCAAAAGGAGAACCACCAGTCGGAACCGGCTGGATTTCAACAGTAATGCCCGGATTGTCTTTCTGGAACGCCTTAGCGGCTTCCTCCAGCTGTGGAAGGATTTCGCCTTTGGAGTTCAAAAGCGTAATTTTCACATTTTTTGAATCCCCTGATTCCCCTCCAGAAGCCGAATTACCTTCTCCTCCGGAGCCACTGCATGCAGACACCACCATAACCAAAAGAAGTAGCATTACCATCCATTGAACTCTTTTGAATTTCCTCATTGTTGTCATCCCCTTATTTATATAATGGCTCTGAACACTTAAATAAAACGCTTACAAACGGATTATATGTCAAAGGTTTAACTTGTGTCAATCGTTTGACATGTTGAATTTTTAACATGTACTAAAAAAAATCTGTTCCCCTTGTTAGAGGAACAGATTTTCATTCAGGTCGTTGCACGCTCAATTAGTTCAACAGGCAGCAGATTGACAGGTTGCACCTGCTCCCCTTCCGCCTGCCTGCGGATCAGCTCGACCGCCAGTCTGCCGATGTCTGCAATCGGCTGTCTTACCGATGTAAGTTCCGGCGTCAGCCAGGAAGCAACGCTTACATCATCGAAGCCTACAATGCGCACATTCTCTGGCACATGCCTTCCAGCGCGAATATATTCTTTCAGCGCAAAAGCGGCAATAATATCACTTGTTGCGAACACTCCATCCACATCCGGATGTTCATGAACGAGTTTTGAAATGATTCGCTCGTACTCCTTCTGATCGAACACATTCAAGTCTGTTTGAACGATCACATGCTCGACACCATTCCTGCCCACGACATCCCGGAATGCTTTGGTCCGCTCATTGGACAGCATGTTCAGCTCCAGATTTCCGCAGATATGCGCAATTTTCTGGCAGCCTTTGCGAATGAGCAGCTCCGTAGCCAGCTCGCCTCCGCGATAATTATCCGAGGATATGTAAGGAATATACGGGTCGATCTGCCTATCAAACGTCACGATCGGTGAATTCAAATGTCGGTACTCTTCTACTTCTAATGTATGGCTACCCATAATGATGCCATCCACCCGGTTCCGCTTCAACATATCGATATATACTTTTTCCTTCACGGGATCCATATGTGAATTGCACAGCAGGACCTTGCAGTCATGCTGATAGGCATAATACTCGACCTGATTGGCAAGCTCACCGAAGAAAGGATGCGAGACATTGGGAATAATAAGGCCAATAATATTGGACTGCTTACGTAGCAGAGATCGTGCTATTTCATTCGGTTGATAATTAAGCTCCTCCATTGCGTCAAACACTTTTTTGCGTGTAGTTTCGCTGATATATCCTCGGTTATTCATTACACGGGATACTGTAGTGACTGACACGCCCGCTTTTAATGCTACATCATGAATTGTCGCCATATTAACCTCTTCCCGCACAAAATAAATACATACAAACTATACTCTCTCCTCATCATTTCAACAACCTTACATAACGGAAGGCCTCAAAATGACCGTAAATGTTAGGTGACTGAACTTTGCGAATCCCAAATTAGAGGTTACAATTGCTCTAAACCATAATGGTAGCAAGACCCCCTTAAAAAGGTCTTGCTATCTTTTCTTTAACCATCCTTCTTGGATTCAACTTCCCCGACGTAGGGGCTCTAGTTATCGGGGTGAGTAGCGGCCTAGCGGTGCATTTTTAAACCACAACTTGATAAAATTTAGGTTTTTTTAAATTATGTTTCAAGCGTTAAGTTTGCTATAGTCTACGCCTCAATTTCAAGCTACAATGAAGATACCAAATATGGAAGCGTTTTATATTTTTCCGGTAAGCCGGTCAATACTTGAAATAATGTATCATTGTCAGCCGTTTCTTTCATGTTTGGTCAATCTTTTATGGAGGTGTAAAATGAAGAAGAAATCTTGGTTTACTTTACTGGCAACTGGAATTGTCTCTCTGTTTTTTTCGGTAAGCGTTTATGCGGGGAATGTTTTTTGGGAACCACTTAATGGTTTCAATTCTGGTGCATGGCAAAAAGCGGATGGATATTCCAATGGGAACATGTTTAATTGCACTTGGCGTGCCAATAATGTCAATTTTACGAACGATGGCAAAATGAAGCTTGGCTTAACAAGTTCTGCGTACAATAAATTTGACTGCGGAGAGTATCGATCGACGAACACTTACAGATACGGCTTATACGAGGTCAGCATGAAGCCGGCTAAAAATACAGGGATCGTATCTTCCTTTTTTACGTATACGGGACCTACTGATGGCACGCAATGGGATGAAATAGATATTGAATTTTTAGGCAAAGACACGACAAAAGTGCAATTCAACTATTATACAAACGGGGTCGGTGGTCACGAGAAGATTGTAGATCTGGGCTTCGATGCATCAAAAGGCTTTCACACCTATGCATTCGATTGGCAGCCAGGATACATTAAGTGGTATGTTGACGGGGTTCTAAAGCATACGGCAACTACAAACATACCAAGCACGCCAGGCAAGATTATGATGAATTTATGGAATGGCACTGGCGTTGACGACTGGCTAGGTTCGTATAATGGAGCGAATCCGCTATACGCTGAATATGATTGGGTAAAATACACGAGCAATTAGCCCATAGTACCAAAAGCAGCCCTGTAGTGGCTGTTTTTTTTGATGATGCATTCGGCCATGAATAAAATCGCTGGAAATCTATTCAAAGCTGGCGATCACCGATGCGCAGCTGAATATAATCAGGTATTTAATAAATCCCCTGTTTAACCCATATGTTTGCGGATGGTTAGCATTTTCCTGCTTCAATTACTTTAAAGATACCAATACAGGAAAGGGGTCATGTAACTCCAATCGGTTTATAACTCAGGAACCAACTTTAATGAAGGGAAGTCAGACAACAAGTATTACGTTTGAAGGAATCATCCCCGGTTCAGCTTCAAGTTCAAGCTTATATTGCTGTCCATTCCACCTTAGGATACTCACGCTCGCGTTTTCTATTTTCTTTCCTGACCATATACTGCTTATTGACATCTGCTTAGCGACTCGCTTTGATACATTAACATGTGCCTTTCAAGGCTTTTTGGACGTTGGCTTCAATTATGAACAGGCTAGCTTAGGTTTGAAACATGTCCCTAGCAATTCATTGACCAGTAAAAGTATGGATGATATAATCATAAAAGGAAAAAATCATTGGTATAGAGCCCTGTGTGAATGGGCTTTTCTCATAATTTCTTTTGTAAGCGCGTACAATGATTATTTTCCATATATACCACGGAGGAGGCGATCAAAGAATCCATTTTATCAAAATAAATGTCTTCTTTTTTTTTGTTTTTAATGCAACCGGTTGCATTATCTATTCCACTAAATATTATCAGGAGGTTGTTAACTTGCTAGGAAAAAAAACTGGGAGTTTTATTTCTTGGTTGATTATTTTGTCGCTTTGCTTCAACTTCTTCGGTTTACCCGGCGTAGCTTCGGCCAGTAGCACCGATTATACAGCCACCTACACGAATTCCACAGCGACTACCCTTCCCTCTACAACCGCTTCGATCACGTCTACCGTTACCGCAACGTATGCACCTACCACAATACCTAAATCAACTCAAACTGGGTTAACGGTTCACTTTAAGAAACCTTCAAGCTGGAATTCAGCGATTCGAATCCATTACTGGAATCTGAATCCGACAACCGTTCCGATAAGCGGAGCGTGGCCGGGAATCCTGATGAAGTCGGATGGAAACGACTGGTACAGCTACACCATTGCCGAGGCCACAGGCTCAAGTCTCATCTTTAATGACGGTAGCGGCAAACAGACGGCCGACTTGTCCCGCAGTGTGAAAGAGGGCTGGTATTACACAGATAACACATGGTATGATACCAGCCCGGAAATGCCTAAAATTCCGGCGATTTCCGCCTCTCCTGTACCCAAAACATATGATTCGTCCCAATCGGTGACGCTTTCCAGCACCAACAGTGACGATAAGATTTACTATACGATAGACGGCTCGACACCTACGACATCCTCTACCTTGTATACCTCTCCAATCCAAGTTGCTTCCTCTTTGACCATTAAGGCCTTCGGTGTCAACTCAATCGGTCAAACTGGAAATGCATCCTCTTTCGCTTATATGATTGACCTGAATTCAGATCTGCAAGCTCCGACAATCACAGCGAATTTGCCTACCAGACATTCCGATTCCTCGGTGACTGTATCCTTCAACCTAAATGATAACAAGGCGGCAACAACCAAGGCATACTACACGGACGATGGTACGGAACCAACCATAAACTCGAAAGTATATATCCTCGGCAACGCTATGGCCGGATTGACCGGACCGTCCATCCTTATTTCCAAGACCACGACATTAAAATTTCTCGTTATAGACGGCGCTGGCAATCAAACCAAACAAAGCTTTGTTTATAATATTGGAAATAAAGGTGATTTTCGGGAAGATACTATTTACTTCGTGATTACTTCCCGGTTCTATGACGGTGATCCGAGCAACAACATGCACGCATGGGATGATGCCAAGGCGCGTAATCCGGATTCGGACCCGGCTTGGAGAGGGGACTTTAAGGGGCTGATTCAAAAGCTCGATTATATCAAAGCCCTCGGATTCAGCGCCGTCTGGATTACACCTGTTGTGCAGAATGCCAGCGGTTATGATTATCATGGTTACCATGCAATAAATTTCGCCAAAGTAGACCCAAGATATGAATCAGCGGGAGCTTCTTACCAGGATTTGATCAATGCGGCCCATGCCAAAGGGCTGAAGGTTATTCAAGACATCGTTGTCAATCATACCGGTAATTTCGGTGAAGAGAATCTGTACCCCATGTTCAAGAAAGATCCGGCTAAACCGGATACGGCTAACAACTTGGTGAAAACTACGGATAAGCTGCCGTCAAACTATGATACTATGACACCCGATCAGCAGTATCAGGCAAGGCTCGCTTTAATGAAGAACGCGGAAACGAACAATAACATTTACCATACAGAGAAAAGTCTCTCCTGGGAATCCTATACTGTTCAAACTGGTCAGATAGCGGGAGATTGCGTGGATTTGAACACGGAAAACCCTGCAGTTAACAAATATTTAATTGATACCTACAATCACTATATAGACATGGGTGTTGACGCTTTCCGTGTCGATACGGTGAAGCATGTGAGCCGGTATATTTTCAATAAATACTATATTCCTGCCTGGAAGACAAGAGGCGGCTCGGATTTCTATATTTTTGGAGAAGTAGCCACCCGTTACAGAGATGTCTGGAACAGTGGAATTCCGGCGATCTCGACGCCATTCTATACTTGGAAAAGCTCGAAATCGTATCCGGGCGATGGAAAGAATGATTACGCCTCCAATAAAGTGTCGGTTGAACAAGAGTGGGCGGACAACTCTACTACAGCAGGACAGCCAACCTCGAACAATGCTCTCTTAAACGGAAATACCTATCATACGCCTGACTATTCAATGAAATCGGGCATGGATGTGATTGATTTTCCGATGCATTGGGCATTCAAGACCGCGCAGGAAGCATTCAATATGAGAAGTGGCGATCAATACTATAATGATGCTACCTGGAATGTAACCTATATCGACTCGCATGACTATGCGCCCGACCAGGCTCCGGAAAATCAAAGATTTGCGGGCACACAGGACACTTGGGCCGAGAATCTCGATCTGATGTTCACCTTCCGCGGAATACCCGCTATCTTCTATGGTTCCGAAATCGAATTCCAAAAGGGGGCTGTCATTGATCCGGGTCCAAACGCACCGCTAAGCAAAACGGGACGGGCTTATTACGGCGATCACATGGAAGGCAGTGTTACAGTACAAGATTACGGCAAATACACAAATGCTACCGGCACACTTGCGGAATCGCTCAACCATCCTCTGGCAAAACATATCAGACAGCTTAATTTAATCAGAAGAGCTGTTCCCGCCTTGCAAAAAGGACAGTATTCCACAGAGAATGTAACGGGCAATCTGGCGTTTAAGAGAAGATATACCGACAGCGCCAAAGGCATTGACAGCTTTGCATTGGTCACGATTTCAGGAAACGCCACATTTACCGGAATTCCGAACGGAACCTATGTGGATGCGGTGACTGGTAATTCCAAAACCGTTACTGATGGCAAGATTACCCTGACATGCTCCGGCAAAGGAAACGCAAGGGTATATGTATTGAATGGCAGCGGTGGAATTGGAGAAACGGGAACCTATCTGAAGTAAGCGGCAGTATGTCTTAGTTAACTGAAGCAACCTCAGTTCGGTATTGCACCGTGCTAAGGTTGCTTCCAATTAAAAAGTATATCCAAGAGAGAGAGTCAGGATATTGCTCTGGACTAAATTTTTAACGGATGGGGAGTGAACCAAGATGCACCAACGACAGCTTCTATGTGCGTACATTCCTCCGTATATTTAATGACCAACAACCATCAAGTATTAACGGGTTCTGGCCGGTCATCCGGATATGTTCTACCGCATACAACGGTACAAGCGTTAGACCAAAAGTACCTAAAGCATATGATAATTGAGGATGTCCTTCATGAATGTATAATGCTATTGCCATAATAATGATAGGCAAAACTGTAATACAATTATTATAGTTGTTTCCTCCATTTGCATTGTATTTCACACACGTTTCTTTAACAATTTTTTCAGCTGTGTGTTCGGGTCAGCAAAAGACTGAATAATCTCCTTCATGAAAATATCTAATATATCCCTTAGCTTAGGGATAGCCCAGGTGATTTGTATAAATTTAACCCACGAATTTTTCCTTCTAAGCAACGATCTTGATTTGAATTACGGATATGAGATTATAGGGGGTGTAAAAAACGCCGGTGACCTTAAGCAGGTGACCGGTGTTTTCATATTAGCGTTTCGGCATTTTGCTCTCATCCATGTACAGCAGGTTCCAGCGGTGACCGTCCAGGTCGGCAAATCCTGCGCCGTACATCCAGCCGTCAATTTCACTCGGTTTGCCAAAGATGTTTCCTCCGGCAAACTCTACTTTTTGAATAAAGGCATCTACTTCTTCTCTGCTTTCAGCGCTAATGGAAAATATTACTTCTGCGGTATGGGAAGTATCTGCGATTTTTGAACCTGTAAATTTCTCAAACGCCGCATCCGGGAACAGCAGAATCGTTGTTTGGCCTATGGCAAGCTTGGCTCTCTCGTTACCAACGCTAGCCGCATGTAATCCAATCTCATTGAAAAAGGCAGTTGACCTCTCAACATCTTTGACCGGCAGATTAATCCAGATCTCCTGTGACATGGCTGTAGCCTCCTGGAATATATTTTCAACTACTCCTACTATACTCTACTTCTGGCAGCAGAAGCGAATCTTATAAAAGAAACCGCAAGGTATCGATCTAGCCAAGAATGGATTTCGCATCAAAGTAATGACTCTCTTACAACAATTCTGCACTCTTCAAGTTCTTCGGAATCCGTATCTAGGTAAAAAAGCTTCCAGTCAGTTGGGTATATTGAATGCGCATGCCGATAATGGATACCCAAAGGTGTCACTGAAGCAAAATCATATATTTTCAAAGAATCTGATTCTAGGGGCATCATCGTTCCTCCCTTTAGCTTATAACTATATTTATTGGAAATAAGATTTTTTATATTTATAAAACAATAAAATATCCGAGTATAAATAAATTGAATACGATTCAGTCAAGAATATATTCAACTCTTCATGCGTAGCTAGAGCTTTCACACTGAATTCCGTCTTTTAACCGAGATGGGGAGCGCTGAAGCTTAATCATGGAGCTTGCAACTGGAGCACTTGCGTAGGAAGCCCTGTTCAACTTTAACGGTGGAGAGTCTTAGCGAAAGAATCTCCATTTCAAGTTATTACTTAGTTATACAAATTCTTTAGATTTTCTTTAGAAATATACTCATTAATTCCTTAGTTTTTTTTATTATGCTTTCTGCATTGAAAGAAAGAGAGAGAAGTAAAAAATGGTTAGATATAACCTAAAAATTCATTAATTCCTAGGGCTATCTATTCTTATTTCGCCCTCTCTCTGAGTTCTTTTAGAATACAATCCCATATGAAACTACATCTAGTATCCTCGTATCTGGCCCACGGTAAGGATGAAGCGTACGTAGCCACAATAATTGAACATAAACCCGCTTGCATACTCCCATCAACAATGCCGATCGTACGGAGTTGTTCATAGAGATTGCGCTAGGTGTAACCATCACACAGTACCCCGCAGGCAGCTTATTCACAGCCACTGCTAACTGAACCAAGTAGTTTGCTTGCCAGGCGGATATGGAAGCTATACTTAACCTGCTAGTTTATTTTGCTGACGCTATTTGTCCTAGCAACGCGGTTTGAATGAAAATGCTAACGGTTTACTGCTGGGTTCCTCCCCAAGAGTACTGATGGCTTGGGTCACGGATGAAGATCTCCTTCATTTACTGGATCTAATTAACCACCGACCCCGAAAATGTCTGGATTGGAGGACCGCTCACGAATCTTTCACAGAAGTCCTGTCGCACTTGGTTTGACAATCCGTCTTGTATTAAAAATATTGATATTATTTTGTCCGAAGGTGGAGTCGACGACACAATGAGAGAATTGCTTCGAAAGCTTAAAATTTTACAGCTATTTTTGGCTTTGTACCGTGCTAAAATTATTAGGATACTGATTCCTGTAGCTATTTTAGTCATTATCTATGTATATGGAAGACACGAAATTCAGAATATTAACTTAGCTAAAATTATTCATGAATTACGCATGATGCCCATTCATGTCGTTATTCAATTGATCATTGCTTCTTTTATAGCGGTATCTGTAATGAGTGCTTATGATTATTTAATACGAAAACAATTTAAGCTTGATATCAATTGGAAAACGACTTATCGATATGCATGGATAGCCAATACATTTAATAATATGATTGGGTTCGCTGGTCTTACCGGTCTAGGACTACGTACATTACTGTATAAGAGAAGTGGCGTTCCTATGAAAACAATGGGAGCTGCTGCACTCTTTTTATCGCCTATCGTATTAGTCGGTCTATCTTTACTTGGCTGTCTTGTACTGGTCGGTGTTTTTCCTGTAGAACCTGTTTTTGAACAACTTCCTTGGCTTCGTATCGGTGTATGGGGAGTTTCATTGTACTTACCGTTCTTCCTATTAATGCAACGATCTTCCCTGTTCGCCAAATGGTTTCATAAGGGCGATGGCAAGTTACCTTGGAAAGTAGTCATCGCTTCTCTAGGTTCCTCTGTTCTAGAGTGGGCTTGTGCAGGGGCATTATTTTGGTTATTCACTTTTTATGATCTGAATCATTTACCGTTTGCCCCGGTATTCGGTGTGTATATTGTAGCAGCAATTGCAGGGATTATTAGTATGGCGCCAGGTGGTATTGGAGCATTTGATCTGATCGTGTTGCTTGGACTTCAGACATTAGGTGTTGATCCATCACGTGCACTAACGATTTTGTTATTGTTCCGCATTTTTTACTTTGTAGTTCCTTGGTTGATCGGTCTTGTGCTAGCTACGTTTGAGATGAGTCCGAACAGTAAACAAATGCGTGAAATGATTACAACTAGTCTGGACGCTTCACGTAACACATGGGTCAAATTCTGGGGCTGGCCTTCTCATTTCGGTCTACTTAGTGATCTAGGAGCATGGGCGCTTGGAAAGTTAGTATTCACCAGTGGTATCATATTACTACTTTCTGCGGCTACCCCAGGCCTAATTGCTCGCCTACGTTTTATGGAACATGTGTTATCTTTACCTATTATGCGTTTTTCAGAACAGTTATCTGTGACTATCGGTATTATGCTTATTGTCGTATCACGTGGTATTTCAATGCGTACTCGTCGCGCTTACATATGGACGGGAGCATTGTTGTTAGCAGGTGCTATCTTCACATTTGCCAAAGGGTTCGATTACGAGGAAGCTATTATTTTACTTATTGTTGCATTGGTGCTATGGATATCTCGGGCTCGATTTAACAGTGAAAGTGCTAGTATTTCTTTACGTAGTATCTGGATTTGGGCGTTCCTTGCTTTTATCTCATCGTTATCGTATTACGTTATTGGTACACATATTCATCCAGCTATTTTGCGACATCTACCAATGCGTGCTCAACAATGGTTTTTGAACCCGCATGAATATGCAGTGACGGCTCTTGTTGGATTAATCGGTGCTTTAATTTTAATGGCATCTATATTCACATTACGCCCGCATCGCTACACAGGAATACGTCCAGATGAGGCGGGTATAGAGAAATTAACTCAATTTATTGCCAAAGAAGACGGTAATCTTTTGACTCATCTTCTCTATCTAGGAGACAAAAATTTTTATTGGGCGCAAAATGATCAAATTTTAATTCCCTATTCTCGAATGCGTCACAAATTAATTGTACTTGGCGACCCAGTTGGTAATAAAAATCTTGTCTCTGCTGCGATTCAAGAATTTCAGAGGTATGCGGATCAGTATGCATTAACCGTTGTTTTTTATCAAGCAACACCTGAATATCTATCGATCTATCATGAGAATGGTTACAAATTCTTCAAACTAGGCGAAGAAGCTTTGGTTCCTCTAACTACATTCACATTAAGTGGGAAAAGTAAGCAGAACTTGCGAACTGCTAAAAATAAATCAGATCGTGAAGGTCAAATATTTGAAGTGCTTGCCCCACCCTATCATTCAGAATTACTGTCTGAATTACGTCAGATTTCGAATGAGTGGCTAGGCGATCGTAAAGAAAAAGCTTATTCTTTAGGATGGTTCAACGAAGCGTATATTCAGCGCTCTCCCTTAACCTTGCTTCGTAATGCTGAGGGTCACATTTTGGCTTTTGCAACATTAGCTCCAGCTTATGACCAAAATAAAGTGATCTCAATTGATCTGATGCGCCATTTGAATGATACACCGAATGGAACGATGGATGTGTTATTTGTACGTATAATTGAATGGGCAAAAGAACAAGGTTATTCTTATTTCAATTTGGGTATGTCTCCTCTCTCCAGTGTGGGTGAAAATCAGAATGCGCATCGTGAAGAAAAATTAGCTCGGCTGGTGTTCCGATATGGTGGGCACTGGTATGGATTTGAGGGATTGCGCCGTTACAAGGAAAAATTCTCACCTGAATGGCAAGCAAGATATTTAGCTTATCCGGCAGGTATGACACTTCCAATGCTTACGCTGGATCTGGTCCGACTGGTATCTCGTCGTCCAGAACAAGTAGAGCTTCTTTAACCTTCAGAATAAATTCTTTGGATAGGCTACAGTTACGTGGACTGAAAAAATGAGGGCAATAGAAAGAAAGCAATTATTTTTCACGGTTAGATATTCGGAATTCCTTCACATCCTAAGGTGGTCATTTGACCACCTTTTAATGTTTTGACTCAACTACTCTACCTACACTCTTCTAGACATAAAAAACGTGGTTTATTGTATTAGATAACAGATAAACTAGAGGTATTGGTTGGATCAATAAAAAGATATTTAAGGATCAGAGCTTGAAAAAAAAGCTCTTTCAGCAAAAAGAATACTGTCAGTCCTACTGCTTATTAGGTTCTTCCCAATCAGTTCATGAAATATATCTTAATTTAATATGTTTAGTAGCTCTGTACAGCGACGACTTCACGGCAGCTTCGCTCTTGTTTAAAATTTTAGCTGTTTCTTTTATGGAGTATCCTTGGACTAGGCGCAATTCGAGTACAGTCCTTTGCTCGTCATTACTTACCATCAAAAAAATCCGATCGACTTCCTCTTGAATTACAAAATCGAGGGTATCCCAGTGATAATCAAATAGTTCTCTATGTGAAGAGTATTCTCTCATCTTTTTTCGTTTTCTTAATACATCTATAGCAAGATTTTTGGCATTACTTTTCCTTCCTGTTTCGATTGCTTTTCAACAAATACTGCACCCTCAACAATACCTATTTACGTTTCATGAACATTTTTCAATAAAATTATTCGTATCTCAATGCATCTATCGGCTTCAATCTCGCTGCTTTATAAGCTGGGTATACCCCAAATAAGATACCTATACCTGCAGAGCTAAGAAACGAATATATGATCGGCGAGACCGTGAATTCAATGGTCATACGAGTTGTTGCTTCAATTATTTTAGACGCTCCTATGCCAGCAGCAACCCCAAGTATACCTCCCATTAGACCGAAAATGACTGCTTCAAACAGGAATTGAATCATAATATCTCTAGGCTTGGCGCCAATCGCTTTGCGAATACCGATTTCTCTTGTACGCTCTATAACGGAGACCATCATAATATTCATAATTCCGATTCCCCCTACCACGAGCGATATTGCGGCTACACCTCCCAGCAATTTGCTCATGATATTATCTACACCCAAAGCTGCACCTGCTGCTTCGGACAGACTCATAGTTTGAAATTGATCCGGTTCTGAGGGTTTTAGCTGATGCGTCACACGCAAGCTATCCAATATATCTGAACGAGCTTGATCCATCAAAGCTGGTGACTTGGCGGAGACATCTAGGCTGGTGATATTTTTCTCACCCAGACGGTTCATCATGGTTGTAGCAGGGATGTAAATTTGATCATTTGTACTGCGGCTTAAATTCGTAACGGGCTGAGAATTCAATACTCCGATCACTTTGAAGGGGATCTGTTTAATTTGAAACGTTCGTCCCACCACGTTTTTGGTATCCCCACCAAAAAGACGTACAACCGCTTGGCTTTCCAGAATAGCAACATTCATACGTTTATCCAACTCATCGTTGGTAAATGTCCTGCCTTCAGCAAAGGAAAACTTTTTAACTTTATAAAATGAAGCGGATGTTCCTATAATAGTTGCATTATAGTTATATCGACCCCATACAACTTTTGAATTGCTCGAAATACTGGGCATTAATGCCGCAATCGAACTCTTTTGTTCCATTGCCTTGATATCAACCCACGTAAAGGAGGGCAAGTTGTCCCCATTGACTTCTTCCTCGGTCATTGGCATGGCTGGAGCAACCATAATCACGTTATTCCCTAGACTATTTATTTCCTCCTTAATACTGGCTTTAGAACCGTTTCCGATTGCCATAATGGCAATAACCGCTGCCACCCCAATAATAATACCGAGTATCGTTAAAAATGAACGCATCTTGTTGGTGGTTAAGCTATTCATTGATACACGGATCGTTTCCATCAAATTCATAGGCTTACCATCCTTGATGAAATTCGTCTATTCGTAATTTGCTCATCCCGCTCAATATTGCCATCCCGAAAACTAATCAATCGTTTGGCATATTCAGCTATTTCCAGCTCATGAGTAACCAGAACTATAGTTTTTCCAAGCTCATTCAACCCTTGAAACAGTTCCATAATCTCAATACTCGTTTTCGTATCCAGTGCGCCCGTAGGTTCATCTGCCAGCAGAATAACAGGATTATTTACCAATGCACGTGCAATGGAGACACGCTGCTGCTGACCACCAGAAAGCTCGTTAGGCTTGTTATACATCCGTTCGGCAAGGCCAACGCTTCGTAGCGCCTCCACGGCTCGTTCCCGGCGTTCCTTGGCAGGTATACCTGCATACATCATAGGTAGCTCTACATTGGCTAATGCTGTAGTTCGGGGAAGTAAATAAAATTTTTGAAACACAAAACCTAGTTTCTGATTTCTAATCTCCGAAAGTTCTTTCTCACGAGCATCCAATATGGAATACCCATCCAGGTAGTATTTTCCGGTATCCGGATGATCCAGGCAACCAATGACATTCATCATGGTAGACTTGCCCGAACCAGAGGGTCCCATGATAGCAACAAACTCACCTTCGCTAATGGATAAATTCACGCTGCGCAGAGCCTGAATCTCCTGACCGCCTACTTCATACATTTTTTTCAGTTCTTTAATTTCGATCACCGTTTTATTGGATTGAGTTTCGCTCATTGTGCCTGCCCCCCTCCACTGCCATTCGGATCAGCACTGCTGTTCTGAGGAGGAATAACAATAGTTTCGCCTTCCTTGACACCAGACTTGATTTCGGCCTGATCCGCTGTATAGACGCCTAGTTTCACCGGTCTAAATCCATAATCAGCAGGATTTGCCGCGTTCTTCGCCACATATACTCCATCTACACCACCTTCAGATCTCAATGCAAACAATGGCACAGACAGCGCGTCTTTGTGTTCAGCTAACAGAAGGGATACATCCATGTTCATCCCCGGTTGCAGCCTTATTTTTTGGCTATCCAAAGACAATTCAACTTTGTATGTAGTCACATTGGATTCCACAACTGGCTCTGGAGAAACAAAAAGAACTTCTCCTTTGAATTGCTTGTCCGGAAATGAATTGGTATGCATTGTAGCCTGAAGTCCGGTCTTCAATTTGGCGATATCACTTTCGTTAACCTTGGCACTAACCTTCATGACCCCTGTATTGGAGTTATTCATTATGATAAAAGGTGCAGTAGGACTGGTGCCCACATCGCCGTTGACCTTCAAAACAATCCCATCCCACGGCGCCGTAACCTGTAATTTATTCAGAACACTTTTCTTTTGCTCCAATTCTGTTTCGGCCTGCTGTAAAGAAGCCTGTGCAGATTGAATGTTGGAAGCTTCAGGCGGGGACTGTGCTGCCTTTAATTGAATTAAAGCGGTTTTATAACCCATTTCAGCATCTTCAATAGCCTGGTTTTGTCTGATCTGTGCCTTCTTGTATTGAAGCTCGGCATTACTCATATCCAATTTTGCCTTATCCAAGCTTTGCTTGGCCGTCGCCAGGTCACTTTCTGCGGCCGCATCATTCTGAACTAGATAAGTCTGGTCATCATAATCCTTCTGGGCTTTATCCAAGGTCACCTTGGCAACCTCTTTTTGTGCAGCGGCTTCCTCTAACTCCGTCCCGTCCTTGGCTGTTTTAATCGCCATCTGTGTCTTTAGGACATTTGCCTTCTGGAGCTCAATATCAATTTGCTTTGGTCCACGCTTGGCTTCCTCTAGCTTGGCCCTTGCAATCGCAACATTGGACTGGGCATCTTTAATTTGTAATTTGGCATCTGAATCATCTAAACGAGCTAAAACCTGGCCCGCCTTAACACTATCTCCTGCTTTGACATTGACCGCAATGAGCTTGGCACCCTCGACATTTGTAAAATTAATATTCACTTCCTTGGAAGCCTGAACGGTCCCAGTCACGGCAAGCGATTCGGTTATATTGGTTTTTTTCACCTGAACAATCTGATTCGCAGGACCCTCCACGGGCTTTTCCTGCCCCCTATTCATATAAACAGTACCACCGATTCCCACTATAATGATCAAGGCCAGAATACCTATGATCACTTTTAATCTTCTTTTTTTTCTTAATATTTGCAATGCATCTTTTTTTACTGTTTCCGGCAATGTCATATCCCCTTAAATATATTTTTTTAAATCCTATACACTCCACGGTTTGTTTAAAGCATGTTGTAACTGTGTCATTTGAACAATCAATTCATCCATATTCCGTTCTATTTGCTTCACTTTTAACTGATTAGTAGCGACCTCCGTACCTGTGGCAAATCCCTTTTCCTTTTTTTT
>NZ_WUDQ01000004.1:0-124723 GCF_009827695.1 Paenibacillus sp. OT2-17
CAGCAAATGATCTGACAAAGCTGCCAATGACCTGTCATGATCTTCGGGGTGCAGCCGGGATGCCCAGCTGTTTAATACATTGGGGAAGTCCTTTTCGCTCTGATACCCCAGCATAGCGCGAAATTCTTCTGACCATGTGAACGTATTACTTGGATTGACGGGATCACCCGCAACCACCTCCATGTCCCATAAGCCAATCTCTATAGCTTTGGTAACAAGCTTCAGACGAATGTCAACATGTTGAGCATCCTTTTTCATGGACTCAAGCGCTTGGTTGACATTGTTAGCGATTTCTTGAACCTCGGAAGATTTGGATGAAACTTGTATTGCGGCAGAATAATCCTTCTGCTGTATTCTTTGTGAAAGTTTGCGGCTTTCTTCTACTAAAGGAGCAAGTGAGTGGGTCTCATTTTTTTTAAGAAACATATATGCTCTTCCCTTCTAAGCCAATATATAAAACGATATAGTTTAATATCGGAATTTTATTAATAATCATTATAAATAAATCTAAAATTGCATAGGTAATAAGAATCATTTTTATGTCCATATACCTATATATCCATACAAAAAACATCGAAAAATGTCGAAAAAGGAAATATCTTAATAAGTTTGGAAACGAAAAGAACACCTTCGCATTACTTCGCAAAGGTGCCCTTTCTGTTAACTATTCCGTTCATTGCATCTTATTTAATTGAAGCGACGTATTCTTCGCCCTTTTCTTTATCATATTGGCCTTCCCATTTGGACATGACCACAGCGGCAAGCGAGTTGCCTAATACATTGACTACCGTACGCGCCATATCCAGAATGCGATCAATACCAGCGATAAAAGCCAAACCCTCCAGCGGGAGGTTCACTGCTCCAAGTGTAGCGAGCAAAACGACAAAGGAAGCACCCGGCACCCCTGCAATACCTTTGGATGAAATAATCAAAACTAGCACCAGCGTGATTTGTGTCGTGATTGGCAGGTCAATGCCGTACATTTGGGCAATGAAAATCGCAGCCAGTGCCTGATACAGGGTGGAACCGTCCAGATTAAAAGAATACCCAATCGGAATAACAAAGGAAGTAATTCCTTTAGGACATCCGAACTTCTCCATCTTCTCCATGATCTTAGGCAGAACACTTTCCGAACTGGCCGTCGAATATGCAAGCAACAGCTCACTTTTCAAAATTTTAATCATGGTCCAGAGACGGGTACCGCAAAGCTTGGCGATAATTCCAAAAACAATCACAATGAACAGCGCCATGGAGCCGTACACCGACAAAACAAGCTTCAATAATGGCCATAACGAGGCCAATCCAAACTTGGCCACTGTCGTTCCAATCAGTGCGAATACTCCGAACGGAGCCAGGCGCATGACCTGATTGGTTACCCAGAACATGGCGTCGGCTACGCCTTCAAAGAAATTCAGCACGGGCTTGCCCTTGTCACCAATCGCCGCTACCCCTAGTCCAAACAGTACGGAGAAGAATATAATAGCCAGCATATCTCCCTCACCCAGAGCTTGAATAATATTGGTAGGAACAATATGCACAATCGTATCTATAAAGCTATGGCCTGACTTCTCTGCAGTCTCCACATAGGAATGAATATCACTCTTGGCCAGGTGGGACATATCCACGCCGTCACCCGGTCGAACCAAGTTGGCAACAAGCAGTCCGAAAAGGATGGCGATTGTCGTTACAATCTCAAAGTACAGAATAGACTTGCCGCCAAGTTTACCTAGTTTTTTCATGTCTCCCACGCCGGCAACGCCGATAATGAGCGTTGAGATCACAATAGGCACGACAATCATCTTGATCAAGCGGATGAAAATATCGCCGATTGGCTTTAAGTAGACTTCCACCCCTGAATTGCCGTAAAATAAGGCACCAATAATAATACCTAAAGCCAGACCGATAAAGATTTGCATCGTCAAATTAATCTTTTTCACTTCGTGTCCCCCCTGGCTGATTTGTATATTTTTGCAGTATGCTGTTCTTAATATTCAAATGATGTTATTTATACTACAATCTGATCTATAAAAAACGACAATTATCTACAGCCACATTTATTTTTTTCTATAAATTCACAAACTTTAACGGCGAGCCTGTGAATTTAGCTCACATTGCCTTTCTGACTGAATACCCAGGAGGTGAATATGGATGAAGTTGAATACGCTCCTTTTCCTGCTCATGCTTGTATTTGTACCGCTCGCAGGTGAGCTGAATATTCACCCGTTCGCTAATACATTCCGTCTTAGCTTTGGTACGCCTGTATTTTTTTTCTTTCTGTTATCTATTCGTCATATTCCGCCTGCATTATCGGGAGTGCTTGCAGGGATAGCTGTAGTGGCCTTTCGCATCTTACTCAATCATTACACTCAGCCCAGCCTTCCCTTTGAAGAGATGCTGACACTGCACGGCCCTACCTTTTTTTATTACATGGTCTACGGTCTGCTCTTCCAGGTCCTTAACATTAATGCTGAGCCTTACCGCGCGCTCCGCGTGGGCATCCTCTCTGTAGGGATTGAGGTTGCCGCAAGTGTGTCGGAACTTAGCGTCCGGTGGAGCATTGACGGCGATTTCTGGGACATCGTTAAGATCAGCAAAGTAGCTTTCATGGCTATGATCCGCAGCTTCTTCGTGCTTGGGTTTTATAATATGATTCGGTTAAATCAATCGGTTCAGCATGAAGAGGCACAAAGGCAGCAGACAGAGCGAATTTTACTCCTTGTATCGGACTTGTATGAGGAGTCGGTCCAGTTAGGCAAAACGCTGTCACATGCAGAACAAATCACTCGTGAAAGCTACGAGCTGTACCGTGAGCTACAGCAGGATGAATCTTTGAAAGATAGAGAACATTACGCCAGACAGGCACTTCGTATTTCCGGACAGGTTCACGAGATCAAAAAAGACAGCCAGCGGATTTTTGCTGGTTTGTCCAAGCTGATTGATGCCGAAAGCGGAGTCCATTACATGGCTTCTCAAGAGCTTGGGGAGCTAATCATCCGAACGAACAGCAAATACGCCCAATCGCTGGACAAGTCTATTCGTTTTACCCTAGATGTCGATCCTTTGTTACCCAAGCTACATGTTTATACCGTTTTGACACTTATTAATAACCTGACAGCCAATGCGGTTGAAGCAATGAGGGACAACGGAAGGATTGACGTTTCCATTCGTTGTCTCCCGGGAAAAGAGGACATAGCTTCCTTTAGTGTTACCGACAACGGTCCGGGTATTCCTCAGCGGAAACGGGAAACGGTCTTCACACCGGGGTACACGACCAAGTATGATGAGGAAGGACAGCCGTCGACCGGTATGGGATTGTTTTATGTGCGTGAGGTCGCGGAGAGCCTTGAAGGAACGATTGAACTGCAACAGGATGAAGAAGAGAATACAGATAGATTACAGACCACTTTTAGAATTACATTGCCTTTACGGAAACTGACGGAGAAAGGAAGATAGCCCGGATGCGTTTTTATATTGTGGATGACGATCAGGGAATTCGTTCTATGCTGGCAGATATTATTGAAGACGAAGGTCTAGGGGAAGTCATCGGGGAAGCAGAGGATGGTACCTACGTGAATAGCGGCCTCCTGGAGTTGAACCGGATTGATGTATTGCTGATTGACCTGCTGATGCCGCTTCGTGACGGCATTCAGACCGTGCGTGCACTCGGCGATCAATTCAGCGGCAAAATCATTATGATTTCTCGCATCGAATCCAAAAACATGATTGGCGAGGCGTACTCGCTCGGTATTGAATATTATGTGGCCAAGCCTTTGAATCGACTGGAGATTATTGCAGTTATTCATAAGGTGGCTGAGCGTCTGCGCATGCAGCAATCGATTACGGATATCCAGCGCACGCTTCAAGGGTTGTCGATGTTCACATCGAATAACCCAACGGCAACAATTGAACCGACCCGAAACATCGTAACTTCCGGGCAGTTTCTGCTCTCTGAAATGGGGATGATCGGGGAAGCCGGGAGTATGGATCTACTGGACATGCTGGAATTTCTGGACCAGTATGAGGAGGAAACAGGCAATCTATCTCCCTATTTGTTCCCGCCGTTGAAGGATATATTTTCCAATGTGGCGTCCAAACGGTTAGGGGCTTTAGCCTCAGCAGTAGAGCTGAGTAAGGAAATCAAAGCATCGGAGCAACGTGTCCGCCGCGCTATTTTCCAGACGCTAAGCCATATAGTATCGCTCGGATTGACCGACTATACCCATCCTAAATTTGAAAATTATGCATCCAAATTTTTTGATTTTACAGAAATCCGCAAAAAAATGCTGGAGCTGCAAAACAATGTGGAGCCTTCACTGTCCCAAGCCCGCATTAATACGAAAAAGTTCGTACAGGTGCTCTATATGGAAGCAAAACGGCTATTACACTAAGCATTTTGCATAAATCCCAAGAGTATTCACAAATCAGCAATATATAGATCGGAACGGGTTAGTCCGTCTAAATATTGTACCTTCGAGCGTTGGGAATCGAATTATGCAAACTGCTGACATTAAAAGAAAAGCACCTGCATCTCCCCATGCATCTATTACTCGGAGATAAAACAGGTGCCCATCGTTGATGATTCGATATCCCTTTAGTCCAGACTCTTGTCCTGCCACTCCATAGTTTCTAAGAGATCTACACCATCGGACAGCAGACGTTTCAAGACATTCAGTTCTTCCGAGCTATAACGATTTAAAAATTCAAATAACTGCTGCTGTACCTTAACATGCAGTCGTTCATGCACAAGAAAGAGTCTTTTCCCCAACGGGGTTAACCGAAAATAAATTTCTTTCTTGTTGTCGTTAAGCTGGGTTCTGCGAATCCAGCCTTCCTTGATCAGCTTGGTGCTGACTTTCGAAACTGTACCCTTGCTCAGCTCAATTCGATCCGCTAATGTCGTAACATTAATCGGCTCATGCCTCCCAATACAGTCAATGACGTGCACATCCGTCAGATTGAGCGAAGCAATTCCATCAAAATGCTCGTGGATTTCTTCGAGAATAGTCATGCTCTCTCTCTGCTGATGCTGCTCCAGCTGGTGATTCATCTTAATGAGCAAATCATAAACATGCTGAACTGATGTCGCTTTCTCCATACGAACAAATGGTCACTCCTTTGGCATACTCCTCCTTTCATTATAGCCCATTTTTGTTTCATAGAAAACAATATATGTATACGGAAAGCTCCCCTTTAACATTTCCGTATATATACAAAATATATCTATTGTAGATACTTTGTTTCCCTTGAAACAATTTTATTTTAGTGAAATTGAGAATGATTATCAACCTTTTTTTAAAAAGTTATTTCTATTTCACTCCAAACTAAGTAGGTATTTTCATTTTGAAAAATATAATTGTATAATCGTAAAATGAGAATAAGCTAGAAACAAGTTCTCCATAGAAGGGATGATGATACATGTCGGATGCAAACCAATTATTCGGTCAAGCACTGGTTAAATCACTGGTCGGGGAACGTGGACATATTCGAGTAGCTCGGGCTTTACCAGACATCGACGTCGAGCTGGCAGGGAAGAAAAATGCAGAAATGCCTTACAGCATTTACCAACTGCTGAAGCATATGATTTACTGGCAGCAATTTATGTTGGAGCATTTGGAAGGACGGAAGCCCCAGCTTCCGGGGAATGTCATGGAAAGCTGGCCCGAAGAGACTGGACCGCAAAGCGATGAGGCATGGCAGGCTGTTATTAACGAATTTTTACAGGGCGTGGATCAGGCTGTGCAGATTGCCGAAACCGCGCAACTGGATGATTCACTAGCTCATTTCCCAGGTGAAACGAAAGCAGGACTTCTGCGGAATATCGCTTCCCACAATTCATATCATTTGGGTGAAATCGTACTGCTACGCCGGATTTATGGAGCTTGGCCACCACCAGGAGGCGGCTTTCCCGCTTAAGGCAACACCACGCTCTAATCAAGATTTCCCCCATCCGCTGCTTCATACCTCCGTCATTGCATTGGGATTTAGGCACCACGAGGAACTCGCTTGCGTACCCTATATGGGAACCCGCTAACTCGACCTGAAGCCGTTCATCCGTAATCAGGTGCAATCCGAATAACGGTTCCCATGATGCAAGATCAAAGAGAGGTTTCGAGGTTATGGTGAGACACTTATATTTAAATCGTAATATCGCCTGTATGATCGTTATCAGCCTTATTGCTAATATGAGTGGGAGTATGATCCTTCCACTCTTTGCTATTTATGTAGAGCAATTCGGGATATCTACACTCGGCATGAGTATTTTATTTTCTCTGTTTTATGTGGGAAGATTTCTTGGTGGAGGCATGGCAGGACGAATTTATGAAAAGATTGGCGCAAAACGCTTGGGGTTGAGCCTACTCATTGCCGAAATCGCTTGTATGCTCCTGTTTCCGATTGCAACAAGCTTCATCATTCTATCCATACTGAGACTCCTCCAAGGCTTGGTAGCTATAGGGCTAACCGTCTTTGTAAGAGTCACGATCAACCATATGAGCACCGCAGAGAATCGAGGCACACTCAATGGATATATCAGCAGCAGTGAAGGTGCCGGTATGATTTTAGGGCCTCTTATGAGTGGAGCTATTGTTTCTTATTTTTCTTTATCCATTCCGTTTTATTTCGTTGCTATTTTCTCATGTATATCCTTCGTTGCCGTTTCAAGAATGACTTTCCTCAGTTCTCCCTTAAAGCCACAAGAACAGCATTCGCCCCCTCTAAAACCCAAAGGAAAAACCATGTTAACGAAACCGTTACTTGTCTATTCTACCGTTCATTTTCTTGAAATGAGTGCATTCGCTATATTTTTAACGTACTTCTCTGTATATGCAACCTACAAGCTCCATTGGAGTCCCGCAGAAATTAGCTTAGCTTTTACAATTATCGGCATATCAACCTTCATATCAGCACCCTTTATTGGCAAAATATCTGATCTACTTAAGGATCGCTTGATGCTTTGTATCATCGGTCTATTGTTGATCATGGTGGAAATCATCTTATTTCTTTGGTTCACAGAACCATGGATCGTATACTTAGCGATGTTCATCGGAGGTATAGGAGGAGCCAGCTATCTGGATTCCTTTTACTCGCAACTAGGGGATGTTATTCCTGAGGAAAATAGAAGCTCATTTATCGGCAACGTCGTATCTTTGTCCGAATTGGGGGCCATTGTGTCTCCGATCATCGCAGGTGCACTCATGGAACGGTTTAGCATCAACACTCCCTTTTACTACAATTTGATTTTGGTGTTGATCGCTATAGTTATCCAATATGTCATTCGATTCAAGTCGAAATCTATAAGAAAAAGGCCAATTGCATAAGCAACTGGCCTCCTTTCTTTTCATCACAGCTCTAACTCAACTGCAACCCCAAAATGATCCGATACAACTGGTCCTGTCTTCCCGTTCAGTACAACGGTTGAGGATTGAACCTGTGCAGCCTTATTGGAGAAGATAAAGTCAATGCGGAGCGGCTCCGCGTTACTTTCCCAGCCAGCAATAGCTTTAATCACCGTGTGGCCTTCATCACGTACTGCTGCATTCGGATAGGTATCTGACCAGCCGGATTGCAGTACATAGTCATATCCTTCTCCACGTACTTCGGCCGCGTTGTTGAAATCACCCATCATAAACACAGGAGTCGGAGCAAAAGAATTTAGCACTTTGGTTGTACGATCCCATAGTCCACGGAAGGATTCTTCATCATTCCACCAGTTATAATGTCCACTTACAAACCAGGCCTGTACTCCGTCCACCACAGTTTGAATGCCGACAATTTTACGCGAGCGGTAGTTGTCATAATCCTGTAGCGAGGAAACATATTCGTTCACCGTAGCTGTAATCGGTGTTTTGGACAGAATCGCCAAACCCTCGTCGTATTTGGCAAAACCAACATGCGCGGGAGCCCACGTCCAATGATAGGCGTTGGACAATAGCCCGTTCAGCACATAAGCATAGTTATCACGCTTAATGACAACTTCAGGATCTGCGCTATAGTAAGCGCCCAAATCGTCCGGCGACAAAGGAGTCTCTTCCATGGACTGGTTCACTTCCTGCAAAGCAATGACATCAAACTGCTGTTCATCAATAAAAGCAGCCAGTTGCTTTAGCTTATCGTGCTGGTTTTCTTCCATCCAAGCATGTGCATTTAAGGTTAACAACTTCAAAGTAATCACCTGTTGAGTATGTCTTGTATATCTGATTTAAGCACATCAGCCTTCGGTCCGTAAACTGCCTGCACCCCATTATCTACTTTTATCAAGCCCAAGGCACCCAGCGCTTTCCACGTCTTTTCGTCCCCAACGGCATCTGTATCCTTCACCGTCACACGCAGACGGGTCATGCAAGCGTCCACCTCGACAATGTTCTGCTCACCCCCAAGCGTCTTGATGATATCCGTAGCCAGTTGATTTTGAGTGGAAACAGCTGCCACACCCTCTGTCTTCGTATTCCCCACCTCGGAAGTGCCCTGAGGCTCCTCATCCGTATAGTTCCCCAGTCTTCCCGGCGTAGCCATTTTGAATTTACCGATCATAAAATAAGCGATAAAGTAGGTTGCTACCGCAAACACCACACAAGTCAGCACGAAGTTAATAATATCCTGCACCAAACCCGCATTTATAGACAACGGTAATCGGGTCAGCAGTTCAATCATACCAAACGAATGTAAACGCAAATGTATGATGTCGGCCATTCCGAACGCAATACCGGTAAGAACAGCATAAACCACATACAGCACAGGTGCTACGAACATAAACATGAATTCCAGTGGCTCCGTTACCCCTGTTAAAAAGACAGCTGCGGCTGCCGAAAAGATCATCGACTTGTACTTGCTGCGTTTATCTTTGTCTACACGGCGATACATAGCCACCGCTAGTCCCATAAGGATTCCTGCTCCACCGATCATTTGTCCTACCTTGAAGCGGGCAGGCGTCACGCCTTCCAACAAGCTATTGTAGGCTGTCGGATCGGTACCACGAAGCGCACTCAGGTCACTTGCCCAAGCCAGCCACAGCGGGTCTTGCCCGGCAACGACGCTTCCTGCCCCGGAACCCGTAAGTGTCGTGTAAACGCCACCAAGTTGAGTATAGTTAATAGGAACAGTCAGCATATGGTGAAGTCCAAAAGGAATCAGTAGTCTTTCCAGTGTACCATAGACAAATGGCGCTACAAAAGGGGCCGACTCTCCCGAAGTCGCCAACCAAATACCGAACTGATTAATCCCCCCCTGAACAAATGGCCAGATGGCAGACATGATTAAACTTACGATGACAGACCATAAAATCACAACAAAAGGAACAAAACGTTTACCGTTAAAAAAGGCTAAAGCGTCTGGCAGCTTGCGGTAATTGTAGTACTTGTTAAATACCACGGCCCCGACAAATCCGGAGATGATACCAACAAACACACCCATATTAAGTGCAGGCGCCCCTAAGATAGAGGTAAAATAGCCACTAACCGGAATGGATGCACCAAAAAGAGTGTGGGTGGTGGCACCTTCCTGGGTTAGCATTTTCGAGGACACACCCAAAATCGTTCCTGTTGAAATATTAATGAGAATAAAGGCAATTAAGGCAGCAAAAGCCCCGCCCGCTCGTTCCTTAGCCCAGGAACCACCAATCGCCACTGCAAATAGAATGTGTAAATTATTGATAATACCCCAACCCAAATTCTCCATGACCCCGCCGACAGTCAACCAGAAATGGATATCGCCAGCCAACATCGCCACTACTTTACCGAGCGAAATCATAATCCCTGCTGCCGGCATGACAGCAACAACCACTAGCAGTGCTTTCCCGAGCTTTTGCCAAAAATCAAATGATAGAAGTTTTTTCATGCTCCTTCAATCTCCATCCCTTATAGTATGTACAGCGTTGTTCGTACCCTATAAACATTATGCAATCGGTTGCACAATTATTATAATGATATCGCTTTCTATTGGCAATACCCTAATTGTAAATATCTTGGTTAATGATGATGTAAAAACTCGAAAAAGCCGCGAATTTGTTGATTTTCGAGCAATATCGTATGATAGAACATAATATTTCCTGCTTGAGATAGCAAAAGGAGACGAAGACGATGGCAGTAACCATCAAAGATGTCGCAAAACGTGCTAATGTTGCTACTTCCACCGTATCCCGTGTCATTCAAGACAGCCCCAAAATTAGCGAAGCCACCAAGGCACGTGTCCGTAAAGAAATGAAGGCGCTTGGCTATGAACCCAACTATTCAGCTCAGAGTCTAGCTAACCGTGTCACACAGTCGATTGGCATTATTATGCCTGAATCGGATGTGGCAATCTTTCAAAATCCCTTCTTTCCGGAAAGCCTTCGCGGGATCAGCGAATGGGTGAATGAGCACAACTATACACTGTCCATTGTCACAGGAAAAACGAGTGATGAATTGCTATCCCGCGTGAGGCTGATGAGCCGGACCGGACGTGTTGACGGCTATATTGTTCTGTACTCCAAGCAAAAAGATAGCATCGTGGAGTATCTTCATCAAGAAAAAATACCTTACACCGTAATCGGTAAGCCTCAGCAATTTGTCAGTGAAACTACCCATGTAGACAACGATAACTACCAGGCTGCTAAGGATGTGGTCACTTATTTGACTGGGCTGAATCATCAGCGCATTGCTTATGTTGGCGGTGATCATGAACAGATCGTGAATATTGAAAGACTCCGAGGCTACCAGGATGCGCTGCGAGAGGCGGGCTTGCCTCTACCCAAGGAATACGTGGTCAGGGAGCCATTTAATCTAGAGGACATGCGCACATTATTGCAGGCTACCCCGCCGCCTACCGCGATGATCGTTAGCGACGACCTTGTAGCCATGGCAGTACAGAAAATGCTCTCTCAGCTCGGCGTGTCCATGCCAGAGCAGTTATCCATGGTGAGCTTCAATAATCTAATGCTGGCTGAGCTGATGAATCCCCCTCTCACTTCCGTGGATATTGATATCTTCACTCTAGGTTATCAGGCAGCCAAAAGCCTGATTGAAAAAATCGAAGACCCCAAAGAGTTGACCAAACACATCATTGTTCCCCACCGAATTGTGGAACGCGAGTCCAGCCAGGTACTATGATTCTCTGAGGAATGAACAAGAACTGATTTTGTGGAAACCCATAAAATCAGTTTTTTTGCGTTGACAGGGCAAACGGTTGCACTATATACTGAACTCGCTCATATACTGGTTTCGTTAAAACAACGATCTCATTTTCCGAGAGGGGTACACAATCATGGTTTACAACCGATTATTTGACGTAGATAGCTGGAAGCTGACAACACACACTCTACATAGCACACACATGCGATTACAGGAAAGCATAACGTCCATAGGCAACGGTTATATGGGCATGCGTGGCAATTTTGAAGAAGCTTATTCAGGTGATCATCATCAGGGAACTTATATCTCCGGTGTATGGTTCCCCGACAAAACAAAGGTCGGCTGGTGGAAAAACGGCTATCCTGAATATTTTGGCAAGGTCATCAATGCCATGAACTTCATCGGCATCCGTCTGATCGTAAACCAAGAGGAAGTAGACTTATTTACGGCACACGTCAGCGATTTTGTGCAGGAGTTGGACATGAAACAGGGCATCCTGCGACGCACCTGCACCGTGAACGATCAGGTTCGTATCACTACGGAGCGTTTTCTGAGCCTCACCACTCGTGAGCTATGCCTGATTGATTACCAAGCAACGAATATAAGCGAGCAGCCTCTAACCATAGAGCTTGTCCCTTATTTGGACGGCAATACGAAGAATGAAGATACGAACTATGATGAGGTTTTTTGGTTGGAGGAGGCCCGAGAGGTTCAAGAACAATTCATCAGCCTGTCCACAACAACTATAGATAATCCCTTCGGTATTCCGCGCTTTACCGTAAACGCTACCATGGGTATTGTGACCGAGGGACAGGATCTGCAGACGACGGAAGAGAGCTTTTTGTATGCTGCACGCCACTATCAATACAGCGTCGCTCCGGGCGACAGTATCCAGCTGCAAAAAATTGTGGCGGTTACCACCTCACGGGATATGGAAAAGGATGCACTGATTCCACAAGCTGAACGCATCGCTGTGGAGGCTGTGAACAAAGGCTACACCTCCCTCAAGCAGGAGCATGTCGCAGCTTGGGCTCGACGTTGGGACAAAGCAGATGTAGAAATCGAGGGAGATACAGAGGCCCAGCAGGGAATACGCTTTAATATTTTTCAGCTGTTCTCTACGTACTACGGCGAAGATGCCCGTCTAAATATTGGTCCCAAGGGCTTTACAGGTGAAAAATATGGCGGTGCCACCTATTGGGACACAGAAGCATATGCCGTACCTATGTACCTGGCGCTTGCAGACCCGGATGTAACCCGAAATCTGCTGCTGTACCGTCACCAACAACTAGAGGGTGCCAAGCATAACGCAGCCCAGCAAGGGCTACGGGGTGCACTATACCCTATGGTCACTTTTACAGGTGTGGAGTGCCATAACGAATGGGAGATTACCTTCGAGGAGATTCACCGTAATGGAGCCATCGCGTATGCCATTTACAACTACACCAACTATACGGGCGACCTGAGCTATTTACGGGAATATGGAATAGATGTACTGGTCGAAATTAGCCGCTTCTGGGCCGACCGGGTTCACTTTTCCAAAAGCCAGCAGCAGTATATGATCCACGGGGTTACCGGGCCGAACGAATACGAAAATAACGTCAATAACAACTGGTATACCAACACGCTGGCTGCATGGGTTCTGAAATATACATTATCGGTCTTACCTCAAATTTCAGCAGAAAAATCGGAGTATCTAGCAGTTACGGCTGATGAGCTTGCACATTGGCAGGATATCATCACTCACATGTATTATCCCTATGATGAGGAGCGGGAAGTCTTCGTACAGCACGATACCTTTATGGATAAGGATTTGCAGCCTGTATCCTCCCTTGATCCCAGCAACCTTCCACTAAATCAGAAATGGTCATGGGATAAAATCCTTCGTTCCTGCTTCATTAAGCAGGCAGATGTGCTACAAGGGCTGTATTTCTTTGGAGACCAGTTCACGCTGGAAGAAAAAGCGCGCAATTTTGCATTTTACGAGCCAATGACTGTTCATGAATCCAGTCTGTCCCCGTCCATTCACGCCGTGCTGGCTGCCGAACTCAAAATGGAGGAAAAGGCAGTCGAGATGTATAAGCGGACGGCCCGTCTGGATCTGGATAACTACAATAACGATACCGAAGACGGACTTCATATCACTTCCATGACGGGAAGCTGGCTGGCGATTGTACAGGGATTTGCCGGGATGAGAACGTATCGTGAAACATTAAGCTTCTCCCCCTTCCTGCCACAGGGCTGGAACAAATATACGTTTAAAATCAACTATCGCGGTCGCTTGTTAAGTATTCTCGTACAGGAAAATGAAGTAATCATTACCCTGTTGGACGGAGAACCGCTGACGCTGGAGCTGTATGGAGAGCCAACGCACATTACCAGTGGGCAGTCGTTAATGACGAACAGCGTTTCATAAATCGGGCAGACAGGGGGAAACCAAATGAAAGCAGTCATTTTTGATCTGGACGGAGTCATTACAGATACTGCAGAATATCATTTTCAAGCATGGGGCAGCTTGGCGGCAGCGCTGAGCATCCCTTTTGATCGGGAATTTAATGAACAGTTAAAAGGAATCAGCCGTACGGAATCGCTCGACAAAATACTGGCGCGCGGTAACCTGTCCGATAAGTTTTCAGAAGAAGGCAAGCAAGAACTGGCCACACGGAAAAATACGGAGTATCAGCGGCTCATTTCAGCTGTAACGCCCTCGGACATTCTTCCAGGCATTAAAGCGCTACTGACAGAACTTCGTGAAGCCCGAATCGGCATCGCGCTGGCCTCTGCAAGCAAAAATGCAACGTTTATCCTGGAGCGACTGGAGCTAGCCTACTATTTTGACAGTGTGGTGGATGTTACCGCCATTCGGCATGGCAAGCCTGACCCGGAAATTTTCCTCACCGGAGCCGCAAATCTAGGCGTTCAGCCTGCCGAATGTATCGGTATAGAGGACGCACAGGCTGGCATACAGGCGATCAAGGGTGCCGGGATGTTTGCGGTCGGTGTAGGAACACCTTCGCAAATGCAAGGTGCGGATATCGTGGTAGCCACTACTGCCGAGCTTTCTCTGAGCATGTTGGAGTCACATTTTATCAGAGGATGAAAAAGAAAAAAAAGATTATAAGGATCATAAAGACCGACTCTTAATGAATCGGTCTTTTTTGTCTGCTCCAAAAACCAGATGAGATCCGCCGCTAGGTCACCGTCTATTTTCTGTCTGTAAAGGTATACTCTTTTTAACAAACAATTAATGGTTGCTTGGTGAAGATGAATAGCAAATATCATTTTCTTCAGTAGCATCACTATATTGGAGTTTAATTGACAAAAGTGTGTCAGTAGCTATTTGTATATTTCTTCAGAAATAATATCGCCTGTTAAAAATTGATTGGTAATGTTGTAATAGCCCGTCAGGCTAACTGCATCGGGATTAATTTGTAAATCAACTTGCCAGATTTCAACTCCATTTTTGATGGAATTTTGAACGGTTTGCATAACATAACCGCTGTGTTTCCCAGAATTCCCAACTTTGAATCCATTGTTTTCATAAACTAAACAAACAATCAAAATCGCACGTTCATTTATAGATAAACTTCCACTGAGTTCACCCATGTGCTTGATAAAACGTTCAAAAGAATTAAATTCAGCGTTTTTTTTGATTACAATATGATCGCCCATCTCGACATGTAAAGTGGTTAATGGCGTTTTGACCTCTACATAAGTTTGATCCACCAGAAAATCCAGTTTTGAATTACCAAGCTTCGTTTCCCGGATGACTGTCTGGAAATCGCCAATCATATCTTTAAATTGACCACTTGTGATGAAATGTTCGATATACCGATTGGCCGCATTTTGGTTAATCCCAATCCATGACTTCGATTCAACGGATGGTAGATCCAGTGAAATGGCTTCAATGGTGAACTGTGTTTTTCTGTTAGGGTCATTACTACGCGAAACCAGACATGGGATATCATGAAAGACAATGTTTCCTATACTGCCTGTAGCAGGACAATGGCAATCGTGTAGCTCCCCATCCAGTTCAACCATCATAACAAATCGATTTTTCTTTTTTCGAATTACACCCTCAAGAAGAGGAGAAGCAAAATGAAAATGACTGCTTATATTCTCCATTACAGTTAAGCTCCTTCATTTCAGCGATTTTGGATCGTCTACAGAAACCACATGGAACTGTGTACCCCTCATAAAACTATACTGCTCGTCTCCTGACAACAGTGTGTCAGGAGGGTGATGGTAGGACGTATTTTCCGGCGGTGAGGACTGCACTATTGTTACCTTTGATGTTCAATACCGTTTTAATTATCTTTCCGTTTAAAAAGCGCGGGGCAATAATAATCTAGGATGACAACCGGGAATCATTACTTTCTATAGACCAAATTCTGATGGAGAGAACACTACTGACACACAAGTGTCAGTAGTGTTTTTTTATAGTGATTAAAAACAATTAGGTTTATAAATACAACTGAAACACAGGAGGGATGGAAATTGAATAAAACCGAACGGCAATTAGCGATTTTATTGGAGCTACAGCGTAGGAAGGTTCTAAAGGGAGAAGAACTAGCGGAGAAGTTAGAAACCAGTGTACGTACGATTTATCGAGACATTCAGGCTCTTAGTGAATCTGGCGTTCCGATTATCGGTGCACCTGGACACGGCTACTCTTTAATTGAAGGGTATTTCCTACCCCCGATTAGCTTTACGGTGGAGGAAGCGGTCTCCCTTTTACTTGGAGCCGAATTCATTGAACAGCGATTTGATAATCAATATAGTCAAAGTGCTCAGTCCTCTCGGGGAAAAATTGAAGTGATCTTACCTGACCCCATTCGTCATGAAACTGATCGAATCCGCAGTGGTATCCGTTTTCGACTTCAATCTGAAGACCCTGAATTAGGTGAAAGGGAAAAATCCAATATAAAAACGATTCGTATTGCCATGATGGAGGGAAAGAAAATACATTTCAAATATACGAAGCGAATATCGGAATCGGAGAATAGTCGTGAAACGATACGAACAGCCGCACCTTTAGGATTAGTTCTTGTGCAAGGAGGGTGGCTGCTTGTGGCTCAGTGTGATCTCAGAGGAGAGCATCGACATTTTAAAATATCTCGCATGAGTGATGTGAGTACAATGATCGAAAGTTTCGAATTACCTCGGGACTTCAATTTGCATACGTATCGTCCGGCAGATGATCGACATGTAACCATTCGAACCGTATTTAAGCCCGAGGTTGCAGATAAAGTCGATGAATCAAAAATATATTTTATGGAACATGCTGAGCTTCTTCCGAGTGGCTATTATGTAGACTTCCGTGTTCGATATGCTGAGGAATTATTGCATTGGATTTTGAGCTGGGGATCTAATGTTAAAGTATTGAAACCTGAATCCTTTCGAAGTCGTGTCAAAAAAGAAGTGGAAAGTATGTTGAAGAACTACTGACAAACTGTTGTCAGTAGAAGGCTTGTATATTGTAATTATTCCAACTGAAAGCGAGGTATTCAACATGAATACAAATGAAAACAACAATGCACTGGTGATCGCAAAAGCTTATTTTGAAGCGATGGCAAATAAAGATATCGAAAAGCTGATGACGCTGGTTTCGGACAAAGTCACTACGACCTCTCCCTTAGGTAACCTTGAAGGTAGAGAATCATTCCAAAATTTTGCAGAAGGATTTGCCCGGATGATTAACAAGCTAACACTCATTACAGCATTTGGAGATAATAAGGAGGCTGTGATCGTATATCATTCCAACACTATTCCAGTTCCGGATGCAACGGTTGCCGAATACATCGTCGTAGAGGATAACAAGATTTCCTCCGTTCAAGTGATCTACGATGGAACACCTTTTGCTGCTTACGCTGCAACTCAATCCAAACACTAAACCATTGGATCTATATAAATAATAAGCTTTGATACTTGAAAGGAAGAACCTACTGTGAACCAAAATAATACATCTAATTTTGAGAACGCGGAAGAAGTTATTGAGAAAATATTGCGTGAACGACATGCTACCAAAGAGTATAAAACAAACGTAATCATCCCAGAAGAAACGTTGAATGAAATTTTTGAACTTGCCGCGACAGCTCCTTCAGCCTGGAATCTTCAACACTGGCGCTTTCTGGTTATCCAGAATCAAGAACAAAAAGATCGAATCAAACCGATCGCCTATGGACAGCAACAGATTTCAGATGCTTCTGCTGTTGTTGTCATTCTCGGTGATCTTGAGGCAAACCGAACTGGCAGAGAAATGTATAACCGTCTTTATGAGTCAGAATTCATCTCGAAAGCAGTGCGAGACATCTTGTTCTCCCAAATCGAAGGAGGCTATCAAAGCCCTCAATTCGCTAGGGATGAAGCAAACAAAAATGCAGCTCTCGCAGCTATGCAACTCATGTTAGCTGCCAAGTCGAAAGGCTACGATAGTGGTCCAATAGGTGGATTTAATCCTGCAGGACTGCTTGAAGCTCTGAATATTCCTGGGCGGTTTATCCCTGTCATGATTGTCACCCTTGGTGTAGCCGCAACCCCTGCACGTCCAACAACACGTTTCTCCCTTAATGAATTAGTTATTCATGAATCCTTTTAAGTATTCGCGACAAAGAACCATCTGTCTCAAGATGGTTCTTTTTAGTTCATTCTGCAAGAAGGCAACCAGCCTAATAACCTATTACAACAAAAAAACGAATACCAAGGCTGGTTACATCTTCGAGCTTATCCCCGCATCCTCACGCAGCCACTGAAGCACATCTCGCTGGTTATCTGGTGAGACACCGTGATCCGTCGGGTATGTTTTGAATGTGGAGTGAGAAGTCCTGGTCTGGAAATATGCCGCCGTCTCATGGCCGATGCTCACTGGAAATACAGAATCGTATTCGCCGTGGGAAATAAATACGGACACGTCCTCTATGCTTTGCAGCGCGTATTCTGTTTTCACAAAATCAGGTACATAGCCGTTCAACGCTACAATCCCCTTCAACTGATTGCCAAGGGTAAGCGCAAGTGACATCGACAAAATCGCTCCCTGACTGAAGCCGAGGAAATACCGTTTACTAGGATCAACCGGATATTTATCTGTGGCATACTGTACGAACGCCTGAAGCTGTTCAATAGACCGATCAAACTGCTCACGCAGCGGATTACCCAGACTTTTCAGCTCATAATATTGGAATCCTCCACTCATGGGAAGGTCTCCACGAATGCCGATGATAATAAATTCCTCTGACAACGGCCCTACAACTCCGAACATATCCTGCTCATTGGACCCTTTCCCATGCAGTGTAAAAATGGTTGGATACTTACGGTTGGGATCAAGCTGGCTGGGCAGGTGAATATCATAGCTATATAAAGACGACATATTATTTCCCCCCTCTTAACAATAAGTTTATTGCATACCTCCACGGATACAGTTCACTACAAACCATTCCTAAACAGGATCATCAAACCTAAAATATTAGTAATATTTATTTTATATTTATAATAGAAATGTACTCTTCAAAAGGAAACATGTCAACCCGTATGAAAACTTTCCAACTGCTCCCTCCACTCAATTTATATTCGTGAACTGATATAATGGAAGAGTTAAGCTACTACCCGATCAACTATTCTCTCTTAGGAGACTAATGCATATGAAACCAACTTATCTTATGGATGATATACAGTGGCAACAGCTTATTGAAAACGTGGCTGACCATTTTAATGACGTGACGATCAAACGAGGTTTCCAGTATTTTAAGCAAGGAAAGGTAAAAGAGTTCGCAATGCCTGATGCCGATCATATTGCAGCTGTCGTGGATGGAAGCGAGCTATACGAGGTGGATCTCCACTTAAGCGCTTTTGCTGCCAGCAGATGTACGTGCCCTGTCCACACCAACTGCAAGCATATGATCGCCGTACTACTGAATTACGCGAATGAACAAGAACGTTCTGTACATGCTTTAGTGAACGCTCATTCGGCGGGATTCACTCGATTGGCGGCAAAAGCTGACACGGGTACTGTACCTCCTTCCCGGTCGAATCTTTCACCGGATCACAGGGAAGCAACAAGAAACGCTCTCAGTAAAACAGCAAGCAAGATACCAGACATGCCCATTTCAGAGTGGCATGATCTGTTCGATCAGTGTATCGCCCTTAACCGTGTGAACACACAAAATTCCCAATATGTCCAAAGCGCTTTAGCCTCGATCTATGCTGTGAAGCCACCGCTTTCACCCGGCATGCAACAGCTATACGGACTGCATGCTCATCTGCGTGTGCTGGAAAAGCTGGTGCCTCAGTCTCCCATGCCGGGCTATCCCTCTCATACCTATATGGGGTATTACACGCAAATCGCCGCCGATGAGCTTAAAGAAGCTATCGAGCGTGATTTTGAAAGCCCGCTGGGGCTGACCGATGAACCGATACAAGAAGCCCGTATCGCAGAAACCTTAGCCTATTTGCGCCGAAAAATGCTGACAGAATCGCGTAATGGTACTTATTTTTCAGACACGTATTATCAGTTTTGGCTGAACTGGATGCACCCCGAAAGACAGGACTCCAGCATATATACGGAGGAATTACAGCATTTACAGGCGGCTGAGGAGGATCTCGGCACAACTTTAGCACGGCTTCCATGGATGTTGGCTCGTAGCTGGATGCATATTTACCAATCGCAGGATAATGAAGCCTGGGTACTTCTTCAGGAAGCGGAACGAGCTTTTCCACTAAAAATCTCTTCCAACCAATTGCTTTTGTTCTTACAGGCGTTGCGCAAAGCCGAGGATTGGGCACGTCTCAAGGACGGACTGCGGCATATCGGTCCCCTACTTCACAGTCATCGGGATGACCATTTACAGGATTATATGCATGATTGGGATGTGGTTTTGCAGTACCTTCCAGAGGCAGAGCAGGACATGTGGGACACGCTGGTGGGTATGCTCCCATTTGCCGGGGGAATGTATGAAGAGGCGCTGCTTGCCCACGAAAAATGGCGGTCATGGATCGACTATCAGCTAAGCATACGCAGTGAACCTTTGAGTTTTCGGGTGAGTGTGTTGCAGCCCATTGAAAAGAATGCGCCTGAGTTACTACTCCCCTTTTACCATCAGGCGGTAGAACGCTATGTTTTGGAAAAAAACAGGGCCAGCTATAAAGCAGCAGTCAAGCTGTTAAAGCGACTGTTCAAGCTGTACAAGAAAATGAAGCAGGAATCACGCTGGGAGCTGTTCTTTACGACCTTCACCAGCCGTCATAGCCGCCTGCGGGCGCTACAGGAGGAATTACGGAAAGGGAAATTGTTATCATGAATCAATATACCGAAACGATTACCGTGCATATCCAATTAACTACCTATGGAGACGCGCTGATCTATGGCGATTCCTCCATGAACTATAGCATTTCCGGCCAAATTCTGAAGCAGCGTTTGTTTGCTTGGCATGAGGCTTCGTTTTATGGCACCGAGCTGGAGATTCAACATGTTCAAGACACGGATATTATCCTGCTGCCCTCGGAGCAAGTGATTCCTTTTCTGGCAGAGCAGGAACTGCTGAAGCACATCGAATGGATCTGGGACGAGGCCCATGCCCCGTGGCTTCGGCTGATCCCTTTACTTGCTCACTGTATTGAAGCGAAAGCATATGTGCCCAGCTTCACGGCATTCCAGGCAGGGAAGCTGCAATGGAAGTGGGATGCGGAAGCACTGGAAAACATCCAACCGGCAGAGCTTGCTTTGCTAGGCAGCTTGGAGAAGGGCGAGCAGGATGGGCTGATAGCGGCGTTCTCGGCTGCCGTATTTCAGCGCTGGTACGGCACCGAAGCGGAAGCCGCCGATTTGCGAAGAGAATATCCGATTCTCTTCGCCCCCAATCGCCCGGCGGCGGGTCTGGACGCGCGGGCCTGGCTCATCGCCATCGGCTGGAAAGCCGATACCGCGCCATTTCGGCCACTTCTGCAACTGCTGGAGCCAGAGCTGGAGGACGACGAGCCGTCCTGGCAGCTCAAGCTTGTGTTGCAGGACAAGCTTGACCCGGCGTTGCTGGTGTCTGTACAGCTCGCCGATGATGGGTACGCATCCGGCTCATGGCCCGATGCCTGGACAGCACATGTCCGTGAGCGCTCAGCCGGGTGGCTAGAACGTTTGACCTCGATTTTGCCCGCCGGGCAGCGTGCCGGAAGCCGCGATGACGTGCTGAATCGCCCGCTCTCCGACGAAGCGGCGTGGCAATTCCTGACGACCGACAGCCAGCGTCTGCTGGAAAGCGGTTGGCAGGTGCTGCTCCCGGCTTGGTGGGAGGCAGCTACCCGCAAGAAGCCAAAGCTGCGGGCCAAGGTACGCCCGGGCGAAGGGGCGGGAGAGCGCACGAAGGGTAGCTCGCTGTTCGGACTGGACTCGATTGTCCAGTTCGATTGGCGTGTTGCCATCGGTGATGCCGATCTCAGCGAGTCGGAATTCGCCGAGCTGGTCGCTCGCAACGAGCGCTTGGTACGCTTCCGCGGGCAATGGATCGCGCTCGACCCCGCGTTGCTGGCGCAGATCCGCCGGGCCATGGCCGGGATCGACAGTGCTCAGGGATTGTCCTTTCAGGACATCCTGCAGCTACACCTGCTCGGCAACGCCGACGAGCCTGAAGGCGACGCCTCGGGCGAGCAGCCGGAGGATGCGGCACGCTTCCGACTGGAAGTCGAGCTGAATGCCCATCTGCTGAAGCTGATCAGCCAGCTCGGACGGCAGTCGGAATGGCCTGCATTGGACGTGCCGGACGGGCTGCAAGCCGAGCTGCGGACGTATCAGCGGGACGGGTATGCATGGCTTGCTTTTTTACGTCGCTTTGGACTGGGTGCCTGTCTGGCCGATGATATGGGACTCGGTAAAACAGTGCAGTTTATTACTTATTTACTGCACCTACAGGATATTGCCGCCGAGACGGGCGTCCGCTCCAGTTCGCTGCTGATTTGCCCGACTTCGGTGCTGGGCAACTGGCAGAAGGAACTCAGCCGCTTCGCCCCTTCATTGAAGGTGATGCTGCACTATGGAAGCAAGCGGGAGCAGGGAGACTTGTTCCGCGAAGAAGTCGAGCAGGCCGATGTCATCCTGACCTCCTTCGCTACGGCAACCCTGGATCAAGAGCTGCTACAAAGCATGACCTGGGATTCAGTCTGCCTGGATGAAGCGCAGAACATTAAAAATGCGCAAACCAAGCAATCCACAGCCGTGCGCAGCTTTCCTGCACGTCATCGGATTGCGTTGACCGGGACACCTATTGAAAATCGCTTGTCAGAGCTATGGTCCATTTATGATTTTATCAATCCGGGTTATCTGGGCAGCTCACGCGCCTTTAGCAATCGCTTCATTAATGCTATTGAGAAGGAACATAACGAGCAGCGCACGTTAGATTTGCAAAAGCTGGTTCAGCCCTTCATGCTGCGGCGCAAGAAGAAGGACCCTGCTATACAGCTTGATTTGCCTGACAAGAATGAGATGAAAACCTACATTCATCTGACCTCTGAGCAGGGCGCGCTCTATGACCAGATTGTCAAAGAGTTGATGGAACGGATGCAGAAGCTGGAAGGGATTGAGCGGAAAGGAGCCATTTTATCCGCCCTTACCCAGTTGAAGCAGCTTTGTGACCATCCTGCCCTCTTAACCAAGGAGGCGCTCCCAGATACCGTGGCTTCCGGTTATAGTCAGGCCGATCTTGAAGCGGTCATTAGCCGTTCATCCAAGCTGGAGCGCATTCTGGCTATGGTCAAGGAACTGCGGGAGGAGGGCGAGCGCTGCCTTATTTTTACGCAGTATATTGGTATGGGGCAGATGCTCCAGCGGGTACTCGCTCAGGAGCTGCAAGAGCCCGTGCTCTATCTGAACGGCAGCACATCCAAAACGGCGCGTGACCGAATGATTGATCAATTCCAATCTCACACGCTCCCCCCTGCCGAGCAGCCATCCGTGTTTATTTTGTCGCTCAAAGCCGGGGGGGTGGGTCTGAATCTGACGGCCGCCAACCACGTCTTTCACTTTGATCGCTGGTGGAATCCGGCTGTTGAAAATCAGGCCACAGACCGAGCCTATCGGATGGGACAAACGAAGGATGTACAGGTGCACAAATTTATCTCGCTAGGCACGCTGGAGGAACGCATTGATGAAATGCTGGAGAGCAAGCAGCAGCTTAGCGACCAAATCATAACCAGTACCGAGGGCTGGATTACTGAGTTGTCTACAGACGCGTTAAAAGACCTCTTTACGCTACGACGCGATTGGGCATAAGGAGGTCCAAAATCGAACTATAATGTACATGGAATGCCATTTTGAGTTCGATATATACCTATTTTTAAGAAGTCGTAGTTTATAACACAGTCCAAAACTCCTTTGTTTGCATTTACTATCTCATCACAACAAAGGAGTTGATTTGAAGTGGCCATTCGTCCTCCACAAACATTGAAATCTACGGGCAGAAAGGTTCCTGTTACGAGATATCGCAATGTGAGCCCAACACAAACCCTGCGCCGTTTTACAGTCATCTGGGCTAACACCAACGGTGTTCCTTTTAACACAACCGGATTTTTTGCTATACTCCGGCGTCTAGATGGAAGCTTTGTGCAAGCTGCAGGCTTCGATGGTTTTGGTACTGCCCGATTCAGCAGAGTCCGTACACCTACGAACCAGGCTTTTATTCTGCGTACCTTTAGAGACGATGGAACGCTATTCCGGGTTAGAACCGTACCTGCTGGCGTGTCCTCGTTTGTCGTTATTGGTTAAGTTCGTACCGAACGCAGCCTTAACGTAGGTAACCAAAAAAGCAGCCAGAAACAGAGCATATCTGTCCTGGCTGCTTTTTTATATGGCCTACCTATTCGGAATCTTCTTCCACTATTGCATTTTTCGTAACGGACGTATTGTACACCGTTTTGAGCCAGTTTTCACTCGACCAGTTCAGCTTGCCTGCACCCGCTCCATCCTTGGCCTGCAATTGAGCAACCAGGTTAGCAGGGTCTTCGGCAGTATAGCTGTATGGCAACGTTGTGAATCCATTCCACGAGAAGCTCTTGGCCTTCGCAGGATAAGGGGCTAATGGGCTATTCGCTTCTTCGCTGCCTCCTCTGAATACAGTACCGTTGTCGGAGAAGATGACGTCTTCAGCCTTGATTTTTCCTGTGTAGTCATCTTTTTTAGGATCTTTTTGATTATTACGCACTGGAGAAAACACATCAATTAAATAAGACTTTTCTAGCAACACCGCACCGTTTTCTGTTGAAATCGCACCGTTACCCACGACGTCAAAATGGTATCCTTTTGCGGCAATTGCTTTAGCCATGTCAGAAGTGATTCTTTTTTTGGCTCTGGCCAATCCAGCATCGTCCATAACGATGTTATATGCATGAGCATTACCAGCACGCAGACGAGGCATACGATCCTGAATATCCAGGTAGTAATTATGATGCAGCGTTACCTCCAGGTCTGCATTGTCGGAAGCCATTTCCGTAGCACCAATCAGATGAGCCTTCTTTTGTCCTGCTGCAATATCAATGATATCTTCTTTACTCATGCCTACTGCACTGCTTCTCAGATAAGCGTACATAGGATAGGAAGACTTGTCTGCTTCCATCGCGTTGACTTGTTGGGTTACCCAGCTGTTGGAGCTGCGGTCATCTCCTTTGAACAAAGACCAGGAAATCGTAACTCCGTTACTACCTTTTTTCACATCTACCAGACCATCATAGGCTTTGTTAAATGTGCAATGGTCGATCCATACCTTGGAACTTGTACCTTCGATGGTAACATAATCCCAGTCATTCTTATCATAGTTCCCTTTGGTTGCTTCATCCCACTCCCAAAGTTCATCAAATTCGAGGTTACGGAAAATCAAATTGGAGCTTCTTTTGATAACAAAGCCGGCATGTTTGATTTTCGCACCATTGGCAGAGAAAATCGTAACCCCATTCATATTTTCGATATAGACTTTGCTCACACCTGTCTTTTTCAGAACAGGATGCGTCTGTACAGGGTTGTTGGCACTAAAAGGCATTACTTTGGCAGCACTAGGAATTTCATTCCAACCGAGATCAAGATCGTTCATAATCTCAATCACTTTGACTTTGCTGCCTTTCTTCAGTGCTTCGTTGAGATCTACAGCGTTGTAAACCTTTTTGTAGTTGGCATCTGTATCCGCAATGTTGCCACCACCTGTATTACCATACGAAAAGCCAGTCAAATTATAGTTATTTTTGGAGGTTGCGTTATGATCCACTCCAGGAGTCGGTTTCTCTGTACCTGGTGTCGGATTCACAGGCGGTGTTCCTGGTTCTCCCTCAGAAGAAGCACCGGATACAATCACATTATCGAATTGGGCAGCTGTTTTAGAAGTTACCAAACCAATGGCTCCAGCAGTGAGGCTGGTGTCTGTTGCGGACAGCTCCAGTTGATCATTGACATACATTTTGATTTCCGAACCGGATAGTTCCAGCTTGACTCTGTACCATGTATTCGTGTCCAGTTTGTATTTTTTATTGGTAGCCAGTGTCTTCATAGAGCCTTTGACTTTTTTTCGAATCTCAAGAGCTCCGTCTTTCTTGTTGTACAACGATGCTGCATAGAAGTTGTTGGAATCTGTGTATCTACCTGCAACGTAGACTCGATTGGAGCCATTAAAATCATTTACATATACATCTGCTTGCACGCTATAGTTCGTCCATGAGGCATTACCTTTGACGGAATGGCTTTCGCTTCGACTAGATTGTTGGTATGTAGAACCATTCCCATCCTTGACCACAGACCAGTTCCCCGAACCTGCGGTCCAGCCTTGAGCTTCTCCTTGCTCAAAATCGTCACTTATCTGTAAATTTCCATCTGCATGTGCATGACCTAGCAACGGTAATGATAAAGACAGTACCAACGTACTGCTTAACATTACACTTGCACATTTTTTTAACAAACTCGACTTCATATAACAATCCCCTTCTTGATTAGATTCATGAATACTAAAGCAACGGTTGCACCGTTCATCAGACATGACATGTCCAAACGGTATATAACGTACTGATGAAGGGAATAATATCCCAACACCAATGAGGGGCCCCAAGCGCTATACTCCAATAATTATAGGCTTTTAAATAAATATTAAAATATGTCTAATTACTTATCTTTTGTCTTAATTTTTCTATTAATTTTGCATCCTGTTTCGTGAACACGCCAAATGCTGTTTCATAAAATCACAAAAAACGATATTTTTTTATTTTTGTATAAGACATACAGCTGTCATATTGAGAATGGTACATATAAAGGAGTGAGTATCATCCATATCATTTAAAGGAGCGATTAGATGTCCAGCTACGACTACGCTTCCAAATTGGAGTTAAAAGAAGCCATTCATGCCTCCTACTTACGATTTGACGGTGAGTTCCAGGAGATCGACGAGAGCCAAAAGGATATTCGTATCCCCGAAGTAGATAAAACACCCGCAGAAATGATCGCCTACCAGCTCGGATGGCTTCATCTTGTCATGACATGGGACAGGGACGAACGGGAAGGAAAAACCGTCATCATGCCCGCTCCCAATTATAAATGGAATAGACTAGGCGAACTATATCAATCATTTTACAAGACCTATTCCCACCAATCTTTACGTGAATTACGCGATATGTTCAAGTTGACTGAGCAAAAGTGGCTGGATTGGATCGACACACTTAGCCATGAAGAGCTCTTCACTCAAGGCGTTCACAACTGGACGGGTACTAATCCGAACTGGCCCATGGCAAGATGGATTCACATCAACTCGGTGGCACCGTTTAAAACATTCAGAGCCAAGATACGGAAATGGAAGAAATACAAAGTTCAACAGTGATGAAAAAAAGTGTGCATTGTGCTACAATACTTGAGTTGTATCGGGATACATTTAGGGAAGGGTAAGTGAAACGCCATGCTTATTATTGGTATTGCCGGCGGTACAGGTTCCGGTAAATCGACGGTAGCACGCGCCGTCGTTGAGCGTCTGGGATCTAATAAAGTGACTTTCATATCTCAGGATAACTATTATAAAGACCATTCACATCTGAGCTATGATGAACGTGCTTTGGTCAATTATGATCATCCGTTTGCCTTTGACAACGAATTGCTTATTGAGCATCTCCAATGTCTGAAAAAAGGACAAGCGACACAAGCGCCAGTGTATGACTTTACGGTTCATGCACGCTCCACGGACGAGACGGTAGAGCTTCTGCCAAATCACATCGTTATGTTGGAGGGTCTGCATGTGCTGTCAGACGAGAAGCTCCGCAGCCTGCTTGACATCAAAGTATTTGTGGATACTGACCCTGATGTGCGCATTCTCCGTCGGGTTCTTCGCGATATTGAGGAACGCGGCCGCACCATCCATTCGATCCACGATCACTATTTGACTACGGTTAAGCCGATGCATGAGGCATTTATTGAGCCTTCCAAGAAATACGCTGACCTGATCCTTCCTGAGGGAGGACACAATGAGGTTGGTATTCAACTGCTGTCTATTTTGACTGAAAAATATTTGGCAGGAGATCGGACATGGGGTACTGTATAAGGTAATCCCGGTCGTTTAGGCTGTCGAGATTTTCTCGGCTGCCTTTTTTGTTGTTTTATATGCCATTTGGACTAAATTATTTTGGAATCCCCGTGTGGTTTATGTTAGCATGTAAAGATTAAATGCTTTAGATTTAAGCTAAGTTGGAAGCGTTGTCAAATATGTGCCTCAGATGATATGACGTCCACGTGATGGAGGTCTTTTTTGAATCAGGATTTTTGCAAAATCCTCGAATAGGTATAATTACGGAGAGTGCTGCCATGAATGAGCTATGCAACATTTTGATTGTCGATGATGAGATATTGGTACGGCAAGGGATTAAACACCATTTATCGTGGGAACAGTATGGATTTCGAATTGTAGGTGAGGCTTCTAACGGGAAAGAAGCATTGGAGCTGATTGAAACCTTGCGCCCTCATATTGTCATTACAGATATCGTAATGCCGATCATGGATGGCGAGGAGCTGACGCGCATAGTCAGACAGAACTATCCAGATATCGAAGTCATCGTGCTTAGCAGTTACGGTGAATTTAATTACGTGCGATCTACCTTTCAGCAAGGGGTTGCTGACTATATTTTAAAGCCCAAGCTGGACACGGATGAGTTGCTCCAAGTGCTCCAGAGAACCGCTCGCAAAATTCCATCCATTCAATATCAGGCAGATGCTAAGAATAGTCAAATTACGATAGATCATGTGATCGAAAAGCTGGTCTCCGGGTATAGCATGGACTATGACGCTGAGTTGCTGAAGCAAGCATTTCCTTATAGCCGTTTTGCGCTCATAGGCGTGGAACAGTCAGCACCGCAGAATAAAGGACGCTCTATCTCTGCCTCGGACCTATTTTCCAAGCTATCAGATCAAGTATCCTCTGCCTGTGAGCACATCGTACTGCGACAACTGCCGTCTGATGTCTATGCAGCTGTGATTTTAGCCAATCTTGATCCACGGGAAGTAGACGCCTGGATGGCTGCGGTTAGGGAAGTTGCTCAGGAGACAAAGCGGGTCGATCCACAGACAGGCTGGGCAGTTAGCCATTTATTTGATGACTTCAATCAGATTAGTGACGTCTATCAGGATGAACTGCCAAAACTGCTGAGTTACCGCTTTTATTTCCCAGGAACAGCGCTGCTAATAGAAGACGAACTCCCTCCGCCTATACAGGTGGACAGCTCGTTCAACTTAAAACAGTTTACAGAAGAGATGAAGCGTGAGCATTTTGATACAGCTTTTCAGGATTTGAGATCCTATGTAGCCGCCATGTCCGGCAACTATACCTCTACCGCTTTTGAATTCAAATCGCTTCTCGGAAATATCGTGTTTAACATTACGATTTTGCTCGGGAATCAGGGGTATGATATGAAGGAGCTGGATGCGGCGAAATATTCCTATTTCAAAACAATTAATGATGCCCCTCATGTACATGAAGCCGTGCGCCTTCTGGAGACTTTTTTGGAGGAAGCGAACAGACAGATCATGGCTAAAACGCAGCAAGGAAGTAGCGCAAGCATGAAAAAACTGCTGGAGTATATTGAGGAGCATCATGCTGAAACGCTCAATTTGACGACACTTGGGCAATATTTTCATTTTAACCCTTCCTACTTGTCCAGTTATTTTACAGCACACCATACAGAGGGTTTTAGCGAGTATCTAAACAAAATTCGGGTCGAAAAAGCCGCGGAGTTACTACGGTCGGGGACGATGTCCATTTCGGATATTAGCAGCACGGTAGGTTATTCGGACCCCAGCTATTTTACCAAAGTGTTTAAAAAAGTGAAGGGTTACTCGCCCAGTCAGTACCGCCGGGAGCATCTCTATTAGGGAGTAAGCCACATCTGCCAGCAGAAAAGAGATTGAATATGAAAAGATACATCCATAAGATCAAATATCAAGGTCTGTTCTTCAAAATCTTTATTGTTATGGTGGTCAGCATCACTGCGGTGTCCTTGCTGACCTCTTTGGTGACGATTCGGATGTCTGAACGACTTTTTGCTGAGACATTCAGTATTACAAATGCCAAGGTACTCAGCCAGATTCAATCCAGCTTTGAATCCTTCAATGATTCTATCGTGAATGCCGTAACCCATGCTTCGGAAAATGGAACGGTCAAAAACTATCTGACTGGCGGTCAATCTGACTCGATTAACTCGGCAAGAATTTACTTCGGAATGGCACAGCAAATGAAGCAAATTAAATCGAACGTCGATGCCTATGATGTCGGTGTCGCTGTAACAGGTCTGAACGGCCGGAGCTTTTACTCCGACTCGTCCTATTGGCCTGTAACTGCGGAAGAACTTAAAAGCAATGCTATTACAGCCCGAAGTGTAGCACGACCGGCACAGCTTATGTATCAATTGGATACTGAATTATTTCAACAACAAATGAATAGTACCGCGCAAAAGCCAACACCCTATATCATCGCCTCCAAGCCATTTATGGAGCGAACCAGCGGTACCCTGTACGGCATGATCTACATCGCTATCCGAGAGCCTGAATTTCGCCGTTTCTATAACAATTTCACGAGCAACGGCAATGATGTGCTTATTTTAGACAAGTCGGGACTGATTGTATCGAGCAACCGCCAGGACCTGATCGGACAACGCTCCAGTGAGCTGCTAGGCTATGCCACAAAAATCAATGAACAGGGACTTAACTACATTAATGCGGATGTGATGAATAAGGAGAGTATCCTCCTTTCCAACTATATCCCTTCATTTGATTTTTATCTGGTGAACATGATTGACAGACAAGCCGCCATTGGACAAATTATTGACGTTAAATCCGTTGTATGGATCTGCATTGCCATCGTACTGATTGCTTTGGTGATCGTTTTTCTGATATCCCGTCGACTGATTCGTTCCCTGACTCGACTGGTGAAGCAAATGTCGACCATACGCGAGAAAAATTTTGATAATTATATCCCGGTAACGGGCAGCTATGAGGTTAGACAATTAAGTCATGCTTACAACTACATGCTGGATGAACTAAATGACTATATCCGTAAGCTTTTAGAGACGCAAAAGGGTCAACGGAACGCAGAGCTTGCTGCACTACAACGGCAGATCAATCCGCATTTTCTGTACAATACACTGGCTTCGATCAAAATGCTGGTGCTCAAAGGAAATAAGGAAACAGCCGCCGAGACGATCAATGCACTCATTTCCTTACTGCAAAATACAATCAGCAATGTGAGTGAAACGATCACCATTGAGCAGGAAATGGCCAACATGCAAAATTATGTGTTCATTAACCATGTGCGCTACGGGCAGCGGGTACAAGTGAATTATTTTGTATCACCCGATTGTCTGGAGTACCATGTGCCCAAGCTCATCATTCAGCCTTTTATCGAAAACTCTTTTTTCCATGCGTTTAATGAAAAAAACGTAGGGCACATCTATATATTGGTGTCCAAAACGGAGCATACATTGATCTGTGAGGTGGTCGATGATGGAGACGGTATGGATTTGGACGGGCATACGGCGCAAGACGGACTTCCGAATCCCAAGAGCAAGCGCCAACTGTTCACAGGCATCGGCATCCAGAATGTGCACAACCGCATTACCCTTTTATATGGAGAAGAATACGGCGTGACCATCTCCAGTAAAAAGGGCGAGGGCACCAAAGTAAGAATGACCCTCCCCCTGATTTTGAAATCAAACGACTCCAGCAAATAATATATACACTGAACTAAAGATGCACGAAGTGCCACTGCGCGGTCGGATGGTGCTTCCCATCGCTGTTGTATCCAGATTTCTTTATCCAAATTATATAAGGTTGAAATCCGGATACAAAGGCGACCGCTACGCTTGTACAGCACCATTCCGCCCACTCCGTTTTTGTTCCACTTTTTTCATTTTTAGTTCAACCTAAAAAAAGTACCTAAACCAAAATAAAATACAATTGTAAGCGGTACCTTTTTTGATAAATCATAATAATAAAACCAAACCGTATAAAGATATTCCTAACACCGACAAAGTATGGATGGTACACTAGATTTATAAATGAGGTAACCGCTTTCATCTAAGAGCTTTAGAACTAGTAAGCAACATATAAAAAAAAGAGTAGGGGTTGAACAAAATGAAAAAAATGACTTTCCTTCTGCTGATTGCAAGCTTGATCTTGCTATCCGCATGCTCCAGCAATTCCGAGAAAGCAGCTACTACAACAGATTCAGGCAAAAAAGAAATCACCGTCTGGGCTTGGGACCCGAACTTTAATATCGCAGCCCTGAAGCTGGCAAAAGATCGCTACGTTGCCAAACATCCAGATGTAACCGTAAACATTGTTGAATATGCTCAAAACGATATCGTACAAAAAATGAATGCCGGCCTTAACTCCGGATCTACCAAAGGATTGCCGAACGTGGTTCTGATCGAGGATTATCGGGCACAGAACTTCCTGCAAGCCTATCCCGATTCTTTCCATGATATGAGCAGCACGATCAAAGCATCCGACTTCGCTGATTATAAAATCGGACCGACTAGCTACAACGGCAAACAGTATGGTGTTCCATTCGACTCCGGTGTTATGGGACTGTATGTAAGAACGGACTATCTGGAACAAGCCGGCTACAAAGTAGCGGACCTGACTAATATTGATTGGGACAAATTCATTGAAATTGGTAAAGCCGTAAAACAAAAAACAGGCAAAGAAATGCTGACTCAAGATCCGAATGACCTCGGTCTGATCCGTGGTATGATCCAAACTGCAGGTTCATGGTACCTGAAAGAAGACGGTAAAACACCGAACCTGGCTGGTAATCCAGCTCTGAAAGAAGCACTCTTGACGTACAAATCCTTGTTCGACGCTAACATTGTTAAAATGAATGCCGACTGGAGTCAGTTCCTGGCCGCATTCAACAGCGGTGCAGTTGCTTCCGTACCTACAGGTAACTGGATTACACCTTCGATCAAAGCAGAAGCTTCGCAATCGGGTAAATGGGCCGTTGTTCCTTTCCCTAAGCTGAAAAATATACCTGAATCCGTGAATGCTTCCAGCCTCGGCGGCAGCTCCTGGTATGTCCTTAACTCGGACGGTCAAGATACCGCTGCTGATTTCCTGAAAGAGACATTCGGAACAGATCAAGAGCTGTATCAAGATATGCTGAGCAAAATTGGAATTGTCGGTTCATTGAACGCAGCTTCCAGCGGTAAAGCTTATGACGTGGAAGATCCGTACTTCGGAGGCGACAAAGTATATAAGAAATTTGCAGAATGGACTAAGCAAGTTCCAAAAGTCAATTATGGCCTGCACACGTATGCCATTGAGGATATCATGACCGTTGAAATTCAAAACTATCTGAACGGAAAAGATGTAGACGCAGTTCTGAAAGATGCTCAAGGACAGGCGGAAGCACAGCTTAAATAAGACAGTCCATCTAGCCAAGGCTAAACAATAAAACGATAAGCACTTAAAACCTTGGGCTTGCGAGTTCAAGGTTTTATTGCTGCACAGGGAGTTGACATGGTATGAAGACAGCCGCGCCCAAAATAACTACAACACGTCTCAAAGCAGGTATGACAGGATGGTTGTTCATATCCATCGCAGTGATCATGATCGCCGCTTTTTATTTCTATCCGATGATTCAGGCGCTTATCTTGTCCTTTAAGACAGGTACAGGGTCTAATCTGAGCTTTAACGGCATTGATAACTACAAGCGACTCTTCACCGATAAAATGTTTATAACCGCCGTGAAGAATACGTTTATCTATTTAATTTTCCAGGTACCTTTGATGGTCATTCTGGCTCTGTTCATTTCGGTATTGTTGAATGATAAAAACCTGAAATTCAAGGGCTTTTTCCGCACAGCTATCTTCTTGCCGTGTATCACATCCCTTGTAGCATATTCGGTTGTCTTCAAGTACTTGTTCTCGTCCGACGGTCTGGTAAACTCCTTATTGCTGAATCTGCACGTGATTGGCACGCCCATCCAATGGATTACAGATCCTTTCTGGGCCAAGGTTACGATTATTATCGCGATCACATGGCGCTGGACTGGTTATAATATGATCTTTTACCTATCCGGTCTTCAGAACATTGACAGTTCCATCTACGAAGCGGCCCGTATTGACGGAGCTTCCCCTATCCGACAGTTTTTCAGCATTACAGTTCCACTGCTTAAGCCGATTATCCTGTTCACTTCGATTACATCAACGATTGGTACACTCCAACTCTTCGATGAAATTATGAATATTACCAAGGGTGGGCCAGGGAACGCGACATCTTCAATTTCGCAATATATTTACAATCTGTCCTTCAAATATTCATCCGACTTTGGTTATGCGGCGACCGTATCTTATTCCATCGTCATTATGATTATTATCTTGTCAATTATCCAGTTCAAAGTGGCAGGTGAGAAAAAATGATGAAAACAAAAAGAGCATTTACGTACGCCTTTCTGATCCTTGTGTCGTTCGTTTCGATTTTCCCGTTCCTCTGGATGCTATCCAGCTCCACGAACCTGTCGGTCGATGTGACCAAAGGCAAGCTTCTGCCTGGCTCCCATTTGATGGATAACATGCACAATTTGCTTGAAAAAGTAGACATCGTTACCGCACTAAGTAACTCTGCAAAAGTCTCCATCTCAACTACGCTGCTGGCTATGCTAATCGCATCACTGGCCGGTTATGGCTTTGAAATTTACAGAAGTAAAGCGAAAGACGTTGTCTTCAATATCCTGCTGATGTCTATGATGATTCCGTTTGCGGCGATCATGATCCCGCTCTACCGGATGTTCGGCAGTATTTCTAATGTCATACCGTGGATCGGCATTGATACACTCTCTTCTGTCGTCATTCCGACCGTAACTACGGCGTTCCTGATCTTCTTTTTCCGTCAAAGCACCAAGATGTTTCCTAAGGATCTACTGGAAGCAGGTCGTATGGATGGATTATCCGAGCTGGGTCTGTTCTTCCGGGTGTATATGCCTACGATGAAAACAACCTATGCCGCTGCCGCAATCATCACATTCATGTCCAGCTGGAACAACTACCTCTGGCCTCTGATTGTGCTGCAAACGCCGGAGAATCAAACGATTCCGCTGTTGATCTCGAACCTTGGCTCCAGCTATGCACCGGATTACGGTGTCATCATGATCGCCATTGTCCTGTCCACACTGCCGACTGCACTGGTATTCTTCCTGATGCAGAAACACTTTGTAGCGGGCATGGTTGGTTCGGTAAAATAACAAATTACTGTGTAATATCTTCATTTCATTTTAAAAATAAGGAGTGTTCGCCTTGACCATCCATACCCCTAGTCTGGACTGGCTGACCGACGTAACCAAATTTGCTGTACATCGGCTGCCCGCCTATTCCGATCACAAATATTACGCTACGCTTCAGGAAGCGGAGCAGCATGCTGATATGGCTTGGCGTCATAGCCTGAATGGGAGCTGGAAGTTTAACTATGCAACGAATCCAGCCAGCCGTCCAGTAGAGTTCTATGCGCCCGGCTTTGAGTATGGCGGCTGGAGCGATATTCAAGTGCCGGGTCACATTCAGACGCAAGGCTTTGGCCAAATGCAGTACGTGAATACGATGTATCCATGGGACGGACATTCGGACGTTCGTCCACCCCATATTCCGGAGGACCACAACCCGGTCGGGAGCTATATCAAAAGCTTTGTTTTGCCGGAAAATATGGCTTCGGGCGCGCAGCCTGTGTTCATTTCTTTCCAAGGCGTCGAGTCGGCTTTCTATGTATGGCTGAACGGACAATTTGTCGGTTACAGCGAGGACAGCTTTACACCGTCTGATTTTGAACTGACACCGTTCCTGCAAGCAGGCGAAAACAAGCTGGCAGTGGAGGTATATCAAAGAAGTACGGGAGCGTGGCTGGAGGATCAGGACTTTTGGCGTTTTTCCGGTATTTTCAGAGACGTATATCTCTATACCATCCCTACGGTTCACGTACGTGACCTGCATGCCAAGGCGGATCTGGATGCTTCCTACACGCAGGGTCTTCTGGAGCTGAAATTGACCTTGGAAAAGCCGGCAACGGCCTATGCAACTGTCGATGTGAAAGATGCTGCCGGCCATGTTGTAGCTTCTTTGAAAGCTGACTTTACTGATGGCAAAGCTTCGCTGTCAGCAGCCTTGGAGCAAGTGCAGCGTTGGAGTGCCGAGAAACCTTATTTGTACACGTTGTTCATTCAAATTTATGATGCCAGTGGATCGCTCGTGGAAGTCATTCCACAAAAAATTGGCTTTCGTAAATTTGAGCTGATCAACAAGGTCATGCATTTGAATGGCAAACGCATCGTCTTTAAAGGTGTGAACCGCCATGAATTTAACGCTCGCACCGGACGTGCGATTTCCCGTGAAGATATGCTGTGGGATATCCGGACGCTCAAGCAGAACAATATGAACGCTGTTCGCACCTCTCATTATCCAAATCAGACTCTGTGGTATGAGCTATGCGATGAGTACGGGGTCTATGTAATTGATGAAATGAACTTGGAAACACACGGTTCCTGGCAAAAACTCGGCGCCGTCGAGCCATCGTGGAATATTCCCGCCAATCTGCCTGAGTGGCAGGATATCGTCATGGATCGCGCCATTTCCATGCTGGAACGGGACAAAAACCATGCGTCCATTCTGATTTGGTCCTGCGGCAATGAGTCATATGCAGGTGAAGTGCTGCGCAATGTAGCCAACTATTTCCGAGCCACCGACCCGAGCCGTTTGGTACACTACGAAGGCGTGTTTCACAACCGTACGTACGATGATACCAGCGATATGGAGAGCCGGATGTACGCCAAACCCGCAGATATCGAGCAATATCTAAACGACAATCCGCAAAAGCCGTATATCAGTTGCGAATACATGCATGCGATGGGTAATTCCGTAGGCGGCATGCACAAGTATACCGAGCTGGAGAACAAATACGAGCTGTACCAGGGCGGTTTTATATGGGATTATATTGATCAGGCTGTTATGAAAAAAGATCGCTACGGACGCGAATACCTCGCGATCGGCGGTGACTTTGACGACCGTGCCACAGACTATGGCTTCTGTACGGACGGAATTGTCTATGCGGACCGGAAAGTTTCACCGAAGATGCAGGAGGTCAAATTCCTGTATCAAAATCTGAAGCTCACCCCGGATCGCAGCGGTGTAACCCTGCGCAATGAAAACCTGTTCGAGGGAACGGGCGACTATGAGCTAGTATACAGTCTACTGCATGAAGGCCAAGAAATCGTACGTAATGCCATTCATGTAGATGTGGCGGCTCAGACCGAAGCCTATATTCCACTGACGTTCCCCATTACGGACGGAAAGCCCGGTGAGTACGTCATTCACACCGCTCTAGTTTTGAAAGAATCCACGCTCTGGGCTGAGGCTGGACACGAAGTGGCCTTCGGACAGCATATTTTCATCGTGGAAGATCCAAATCCGCTGAAGATCCCTACGGGCGGTGCCTTACGAGTGGTGCATGGTGATGTTAACATTGGCGTTCACGGTGCAGATTTCAGTATCATGTTCTCCAAAGGAGCAGGCAGCCTGACTTCACTTCGCTACGCCGGACGTGAGATGATCGCCATGCCTCCTGCCCCATTGTTCTGGCGGGCGACCACAGACAATGATCGGGGAACCGCACTGGGCTTTGACGCTGGCGGCTGGTTTGCTGCAAGTCTGACACGTAAATGCGTGGACATTCAGGTCACGGAAGAGCAGACAGACCGTGTGACTGTTACGTTCCGCTACACGCTGAGTATTCATGCAGACGTACAGGTAACAGTGGCCTATACCGTCTTTGCCGATGGCAGTCTGAACGTAAAATCAACTTATGAAGGCGTCTCAGGACTGCCTAACCTGCCGATCTTTGCTCTTTCGTTCAAGGTTCCGGCGGACTACCGCCATCTGGACTGGTACGCGATGGGACCGGAAGAGAATTACATCGACCGTGCCTTTGGCGCGAGACTAGGCGTATTCCACAACGAAGCTGCGGATAACGTATCCGGGTATGTCGTACCGCAGGAATCCGGCAACCGTACAGGCGTGCGCCGTGTCGATATTACCGACGATTCTCAGCGTGGTATTCGCATTACTGCTCCTGCCACCGCACCTGTGGAATGCAATATTTCACCGTTTACAGCGTTTGAGCTGGAAAGTGCCTACCATCTGTATGAGCTACCAAACGTGTATTACACCGTTGTCACCATAGCCGGTAAACAAATGGGCGTAGGCGGCGACGATAGCTGGGGAGCTCCGGTACATGAAGAATACCAAATTACAGCCGATCAAAAGCTGGAATTCGAATTTACCGTGCAACGAGTATAAATAAGCACGCTCACTGTATAGACAAGTAGGTATAACAAAAGCCCTTCCGCTGCTTCCCTCATGAGAAGCTAAAGCTGGAAGGGCTTTTGTATTTACGTATCTGCAGAATAGGCAGCGATGGCCATATCTATTTCAAAAAAACTTCAATATCACGTCCAGGATCACTGTACTTGTAGATGCCAGGATTTAGTTCCAATTTTCCGTCTAATTCAATGTTTTTGTAACGGTCAACATTAACTCCTGTGGATACCATACCCTTCGCAATGATCTGAGGCACTACTTCTTTGCCGTTAATTCGCATCGTTGTTTGGTTGACGCCTTTGAAGCCAGGGGAACCGGATTTCGATTCGACAATCAAGTCTTTTCCCTCTGTATAGTATGTGAAATCAATTTGATAACCGTCCGCATTAAGCTCAGCGAACTGTTTTTCTTCCTTAGGTTTATGAAGAGTGATCCAATTCTTAGACGTATCACGTTTCTCGATGACAGCATCTTTCAATATAAGTTTCATTGGAACATCAGACCAGTCCTTATACCACTCTGGAGATTCAAATTGATATAAGTGTTGATAATTTTCAGGACCAGCTCCTTTAATATTCCACCCTCCGTTAATTTTTTTATCACCTATAACCAGCTGAGCTGTTTTATAATGAACAATTCCCTTTTTAAGTAAATCACGCTCTGTTACTAGAATTTCAATATCCAAGGGGGTAATAACCAGTTGGTCTAAGGTAGTGCCTGTATTTTCTTGGAATTCAGCGCTGCTATGCAGTTTCTTGGAATAAATCGCTTCACTTGCTTTTTTTCCATCCGCTTCAAATTCGAACTTCCAAGTACCCTCAATTCTTTTTGCTTCCTCAATATAACAAAAATGAAGGTTTGCCTTTTTCCAATCTTGTGCAGTCATGTTGAATACCTGCTCAATATGCAAGTCTGGGCTGTCGCTAGGTAGAATGGTTGGGATTGCGTCTATCTCTTTGTCGCCCACTTTCATTACCAAATGCGGGTTCCCACGTCCTAAATCGGATGGAGCTGCAGCAACTCTAAAGCGGACAACAGTCTTGTTGTTGATTTGTCGAACGGATTCTATATAAATGTTAGGATACTGCTTGGTCCCGGTAACGAGGGTATCCCCGGCTTGATGATCCGTCTTTAAAGGAATATCCTGATTACGATAAAAAATTAGATTCTGTGCCTCAAGTGTGTAATCTTTTTTACGATCCTTTAAAGTATCAATAGTTTCATAAATGCCAAGGAGTTTCTGGCTTTTAGGATCGTAATTTAAATATCCGTGTGCTTGTTCCTTGGTATCAGAATTGCTAGTTACCGTAGTTTTCTCTATAGCAAACCCAATATAACTGGTTGGATCGGTTCCTGGATCCAGAGAAATAAGCATTTTCATTTTTTCGCCATCCGTTACAACACCATTCAAATTCATCGTAATGCCTGCATTGGATGCTTTTAGATCATACCGTTGTCCAATACCGTTATTTAGCGCATTGGTTACACTACGTCCGCCTATTCTATCCCAATTGATAGTCACACTAGCGAATACAGGGATGGCGACGAGCAGAAAACATGAGAATACGATACTCGCTGGAACAATTTTTGCTCTATGCATAGGTGCTTCCTGTGACTGTTGCAAAGTTGCTTTTCGTTTGGTTGCTTCCTGTTCTATATTTACCCACATTGCATCATATTCAGGTTGAGGAATGTTCTGTTCTTTTTCAAAATACCGACTCACTGCTACTCATCTCCTTTACTTGGGATATCACCATTTTTTTTAGCAGTTTAAGCCCCCGATTTAATCTAGATTTAGCTGTTCCTTCGGGTATATTTATAACTCTAGATATCTCCGGCACAGTCAATTCGTTTACATAACGAAGGACCACGACCATTCGAATTTTATCTGGAAGCTTGTTATATAGCTTGTGTAGCTCTGTCTTAGTTTCTTGATGATATAAGCTCTCTTCCACCGGATTAAATGAATGAGGGCGTGACAATAAAAAAGTTCGTATTTCCTTCATCAGTCCAGTTTTCCGCCTTCTAAGCACATTGCTGCACTCATTAGAAGCAATTCGTAAAATCCATGATTTGAGATCTTGTACTCTGGACCTGTCGGCCAAAAGTGCTTTGACAAACACTTCCTGGCAAACATCTTCTGCATCTGCTTGATTTTGCATCAAATAATAACAAAAATAATATATCTGCTCCTTATATAGTTCAAACAGCTCTCGATCAGTCATATACGTGCACCTCCCTTGTTGTGGTCTCATCTATTAAGACTAATAACGGAGTACAATCGTTCATTTACATCGAAAAAAGGCGGCCCTGTATAGGACCACCTACAAACCTACTGTGCCATATGCTCAATTCACTGCTTTTATCAATCAAAAAACCGCCCTGCTCTAACCGCCATCATTTGCCCTAAATCAGCATGAGTCTGCCGCACCGGGCTAGCTCGTAGCAAGATTGACATATGTCTTCGAGAAATCAAGGTTCTTCAAGTCTCTTTGATCGATCAAAAATTCCAAATACCCTGCGTCCCACCAGCACATACCAACCTCGTCCAAAGAAGAGACCGAGAGCAGAACATGCCAATTTTCCGAAGCCTGATCGTGCTTTTCCCGATTCGTCTGATATTCTTGCAGCTGAGGCAACACCTCGGATCGTAAATGCTCCGCATAATCCGTACTTCCCCTATGCATAGCTTGCTCGATTTCCTTATGAATCTGACTCTCACTCTTATGCCAGTTAAACAGAAGACCCTCCAGCCCGTTTCGGCGTAGATAAGCATCCCGCCGGGTGTTCCCTGCAAAAGATTGATGCTGACCCCACACCGTGTCACTTTGTTCACAAACAAGCTCATACAGCTCTTCATACTGATCTACAAGAACATCTCCTAGCTCACCCTCCGACCGCAGGGTAACAATCGGCTGAAAAGAAATTGCATAAGATGTGAAACCCCTGTTCTCAGCACATACTTCAACCTTCCCGGTCGGTGGCAAGGTTTTCTTCAAAGCGCTGCTGTCACCGTTATAGTAAAAGATTTTATGGTCAATATCATAGGCGGGCTCATCCAGCCCAAGAAAAAAGTAAAGTATGCCCTGATGAGGCAATCCCTCAAATGGTGAAAAAGGTAGCTCGCCCAAATTAATTTGAGCAATGAACGTATAATATTCTCCGTCTGAATCACACGGCCACTCTATCGTGGGTGGCAGATCTGGATAGCCGGCGATCCGACTATTTCCAATGTGTTCGTAATTTTCCTCATGATCCACATGAAATTGTATAGCAGCTTGAGCTTCCTGATGAATCTCTTCTTTTAAATCTTCATCCAGTGAATGCCCTTCCAGTATTCGAGTCAGTTCATCCTTTAATAGTGGTTGTAGCATCTCGCTCGCCCCTTTTCATGAAGTAATAATATAGCCTGCAACCATTTAAACCCTTACCTCAGATTACCAAATAAAAGCCTGACAATCTATTTTTCTAGCAGATATAAGTTGAATTAAAAAGTATATGTTTATATACCCTGAAACCATGTATAATTGTTATAACAGTTGAATAGTATAATAAGGAGGATAAAGAGATGGGTAAGGTGATTGGAATGGAACGTAAAATTACTAAATTCGGAAATAGCTTAGGGATTACTATGACAGAAGCCATTAAGCAGCTCGGACTGGGCCAAGGAGATACAGTTCAGGTTGAAGTAGATCACAAGAGCGGACAAATCATTATACAAAAATCGAACAAAATAACTCTGCCCTCAGGGTTAAGTGATGATTTTCTTGAAAATCTTTCTCAAGTAATGGATTCATATGACGAAACCCTTAAAGGACTTAAGGATAGATGAGCAGCATTCGTTTCTTAACCATTCAAGAAGTTATAGCTATTAATGTCGCTATGATTGAAAGATACAGCAAAGGCGAACAAATCGGCGTCAAAGATACCAGTCTACTTGAGTCTGCTGTTCTACGTCCTCAATCATCAGCTTTTAGTGAAGATGCGTACCCCACAATATTCAGCAAAGCCGCTGCATTATTCGAATCCCTAGGGCAAAACCATCCTTTTCACAATGCAAACAAGCGAACAGCTTTTACTGCATTACTCATTTTTTTGCGCTACAATGGCTTTCAATTTAAAATGGATCAGAAAGCAGCCGAAGACTTTACTGTAGATATGGTTAATCATAAATTTTCGTTGAATCAGCTGGCTTTATTAATCGAGCTCCACTCTTCCAAACTACATGTGTGAACCTAAAAAAGAGATCACGAATGATCTCTTTTTTAGGTTCAATGGTAATCATTGCTCTTGACTGCAAGCACCTGACGGGCGATTAGCATAAAGGCATCAAAGGAATGGCAATGCTTTAATCGTTCCAGCGTCTCTTCCTGGCGGATCAATTCTACAAACAAATCATAAATCCCCATGGCCTGTTCGTAGTCCTCTTTGCAGATTGAAAGCAGGAATACCACATGAACCTCATGGTTGGCATCCCAAGGAATTGGATTTTCCAGCAAGCACACGCTTACGACCGTTCGGTTAGAGCTTAGCTCCAGGGGATGGGGGATGGCCATCCCTCGATCCAATGCAGTAGAGCCCAGCTTCTCTCTTTCTTTGACTGCTGGCAAAAACTTGTCAGTCACCACTCCTTTTTGCTTTAAAATACCACTCATTTCTTCAATTAGTGTATCTTTGCTCGGCTGATCGGATCGGGTCATAAACCATTGCTTGTCAAAATACCGTAGCAGTGAAGTTTCCTGTTCCTCATCGCTGGCCCGTACCATCCGCGTCATTGTCTCCATATCCCGTTCCGAAGGAATCGGGCTAATCACCGCGGACGGTTTATCCTTACGTTGCTGCAAGTGAATGGTCGAAACGACGAGGTCCTCCTCGACGGTGGACATCTCCTCGTATTCCCGAAGTGAAACCACTCGGGATACATCCAGCTCAGCGAACAGCGAACGCAGCCTGGATTCTAGAATCCGGGCGGTTCCATAGCCGGATCCGCACACCAGCAACACGGTTTTGCGACGCCGATGAGGGATATTGTATTTGCGTTCCAATGCAGCCCCGATATGAAGTGCCAAATAACCGATTTCGTTATCGTTGATGTCGTACGGAAACGATTTTTGTAGTTCTTTTACCGCACCAACTGTGATTTCATAGGCAAGCGGATAATACTTGCGAATATGTCCAAGCAGTGGATTACGCATGTTCATACCATGCTCCAGCCGGGTCAGCATTGGCTTCAAATGTACAAATAAATCCTTGGACAGCCGTTCATCGTCACGCAAGTCATAGGTAAAGCGTTCGTAGACGAATGTCAGCATCCCGCGCACTGCTAAGAAGAGACGATCGGACTGGAGGCGCTCCCACTCGGTTTCGGCCATCTTTTTGCTGACGATATGCAGCAGAACATAATCGAACTCTCCTTCAGGACAGGTGATGCCAAAGGCCTCTTCCATCTCCCTCAGCATGGCGCTAGCCAATTCAATATCCCGCGGACTGCCCACCACCGCCTCAAAGCGTTCTAAACCATGTCCTTCCTTCACTCGCAGCACCATGACCGCCAAATGAGTGATGAGATCTTTCAGCGCCAAATCAGCCATTTTGGTCCCAACGCTCCGCAAATGCTTTAGAATAATTGTCCGGATCTGCGGTAGATCCAATCCTTGAAACAGCTGTTGTTGTTCCAAGGGCATGTCGCTGCGTTGTCCCTCTTCATCGCGGACGTCAGCATATTCAGCCAGGCAGTAACGAATACTCTTTTCTTCCCCAATCACCTTTACACCATGTCCCGGCTTGGTGCGCAGGGTGAGACTATAATCCTCCAGAATCCGACGGATGATTTTAGAATCATTATTCATCGTGGCCCGGCTAATATACAGCTCATCGGCGAGATCTTCCATCTTCACGTATTCCCTCGCATTCAGCAGCTTGAACAGTTCATACCGTATGCGCTCTTCTGGAGCCCCCGGTAGCTGCTGACTTACTTCTGTTTCTTCCTGACTTTCATCAGCAAAAAAATGGTATTTCTCACGGTCATCAACCCTAATCGTATAGCCGCTACCCCTCTTGGATTCCAGATATGCTCCATATTCATTCAGCATACTGTCCAGCTTCTTAAGATCATCGCGGATGGTCCGCTCTGTTACCTCCAGCCGCTCAGCGAGCGCTTTGGTGGTCCAAGACCAGCCTTGATCATTTCCACTGACGAGCTGGTACAGCTTTTTCAAGCGTTTGTAGGGAAAAATCATGTAGATATAAGACCTCCTTTCCGATAAACCGTATTTTACTTCCACGTTATTTCAATTCCGGGGTTACCAGTACCGTTAATAGCTTGCAATGCTGCAATTCCGGCAATTGTGCACCTTCCGTATCGGACGAAACCAATGTTTCTCCCTTGGAACGCTCATCCAGCGAAACCAACTCGTAATGGGCCGATTCACTGTATGTGATATGTGCAGTCGCATTTTTCTCTAAATAAGGATTAAATACACGGACGATATAACCATCACTATGCTCTGCTTTCTTGAATGCACTCAAGATTACATTGGAATCCTTGCTAAAAGATAACAGGCTATAGTTTTGCTCAAATATTCTTTCTTCGTCTCGGAAGGCAAAAATTAAACGGCCGTTCAGAAAATCAGACAGCTGGTAGCTGGACAATGGTGTTAAATATTCCTTGGCCGCTTGAGCAATGCCCGCCTCATCAAACCCGGACTCGTGGACATGTAGAGCAAACGTAAATGAAAGCTCACCGAGCAGCTGTGCATCTGGCGTTTCTACGATCTTTTCTCCTGAGGCACGACCCGGGCGGTATAGCAGATTCTCCTTGCCCATATAACCAAAAGTGCGGAATAACGTCAGCGCTATTGTATCATGTTCATGTCCAATGATTTCATATTCCCTTACTCCTTCAGTCATCACGGCTACTCCATGGGAACCATTGTTTAATGCAACATAGCTTTGCATAGCTTCAATGGTGATCGGCTTTTCCGTCCACTGCTCCCGTTCCCATACCTTTACTTCCTCCAGCGTAGTTGGACGGGCAATGACTCCGAACGGCTGATCTGCAATAGATAGCTTAGAGGCAATCCCGGTATCAAATAGCACCCGCAGACGGTGACTCAGCACTCGGTTGTCCACATCCACCGAGAAACGTATCAGGCGTTCACCTTTCCGCAAGGAGACCGATGCCTGCAGTGGCAACTCAGCTGAAGTCCCAGCAGCGGAACGCTCATTTAAATCATACGGAACCTTCAGTTTCATCCGAAGGGACAATTCTTCGGATACCGTACTTTTGGATGTTATCGTCTCCACATCAGTACCAAGCGAAGAAACTGTAAGATCACGTTCCGGTGGAGAATAGTTGTAGGAATCTCCATCATCTCCGTTTTCCTCGAACACCATCTGATCTGAGTACACACGTCCCGAAATTTTATCCGTGATGCTTAATGCCCCGTTCTCCTGTACGGCTATGCTATAAAATTCATTTTCAATATGTTTTCCGTTGCTACGTTCTGCTGTTGCATCCCCTGTTGCACTAAAATCAAATATAATTTGTGTGTACCCCATAGCAGGTACTTCCTGAAGCTCCACCAACAGCTTGGCACGGAATACACGCTCAGGCAGGTACACCTTTTTGCTCGGATTCAGATCAATATGCTGACCGAGCACGTAGTCTGTTTGTTCCACTTTCTCGGTAATCGTATACAAAAGCTGCTGACCGTTCGTATCCCGAATGACAAAGCTTCCTTCCGGCAAGTAAGCATCAATTTCTGTCACTCCCTTGCGCGGGTAAGGCAACGTATTAAAGACGGTGAAGGCAAAAGTCTCCTCCTGCTTAATCTTCGACGCGATCAGTCGCTTGTGCAGCTCCAATACATTCTCCGCGATATCTCGCGCCTGTTTATAACGAAAAGCCACATCCCGATTCGTCGTATCACTATTGCATCCACCAATGCTGTCGTGGGCTGCATTTTCAAACAACAGCTTCCATATATCCTTCACGATATAATGTGGATATTCATGCCCAAGTGCATGGCTGATCGACAGTACAGGTTCCAGCGTGTTCACGATTAAATGTTCAATCTCGTTATTTTGCTGCTTAAGGTCAGCTCGTGTGGAAAAAATCGACTTATGAATACGCATATGCTTGGCTTCCATAAGCTCTCCTTCCAGTACAGGAAGGTCGTTGCTGTCCTTTTCAATCTCTTCAAGGAAACGTTCCGGCTCATTCATCACATATTCCCGTTCCGGGTCCAGCTCGTTGAATGTGCGAATCAATTCTGGCAAGTTCAGGCGGATAGGTGCTTGGTCGAAACCGTTGGGAAAATAAACATGGCGGGTAGACGCTTTTTCTTCCAGCGCACCGATCTGGCTGTCGAGATACGCCTCAAGTTCTCCCGCTTCCTCTGGAATATTCCCACCATAGTAGTAGCCAAACGGCATCTGTACCGCAAACACCTGACTGCCATCCGACCCCTTCCACAAAAACTCGGTTTTAGGATTCGTATTATCGGCTACCCCGCGCCAGAATAGAAAATGCCGAATACCGAACTCCTGATAAATCTGCGGCATCTGCGCCGACTGGCCGAAGGCATCCGGCACATAACCGACCTTCATGGCATGACCATATTTCTGCGCCGTTTCCATACCGTAATACAGATTACGGACCATCGATTCACCGGAAATCACCAATTGATCCGTCTGCGTATACCACGGCCCGGTCATCAGGCGTTTATCGCTTACCAGACGGCGAATGCGCTCTTCATCCTCCGGGCACCAGCGGGTATAATCGTCAAGCAAGGACCCTTGGGCATCCAAAAGATAGTATTTAAAACCGTCCCCATTCTCCAACGCATCCAATACTTCTTTCACATGCTTCACCAAGTAGACTTTGGATCTGGAAGTGGTAAAATACCATTCTCGATCCCAGTGAGTATGTGGTATGACATGCACTTTCGTACGGCTCATATCTCGTTCTCCCTCCATGCTGTCTATTCTTTATCTAGTGATATTTAGTCAAATACAAGCTCAATGTCTTCTCCATTTTTCTTAACAGAGGCCTCTTTCGTTTCAGCCTGCTGCTGTTCTTCCTCACGGAAATTGACGAGCAAGGTTCCTGCCACAATGATTAATGCGCCTGTAACCCCTCCAGCCAGATATGCAAACGGAGTACCTACGGAGATGGCGCCATACAAACCGCCAATTGGAGGCATGATGACATGTGCGCCCAGCAAAGCCGTCAATGCTGCACCTGCTGCGCAGGCAATCATATTCAATGGAATCAGCTTGGCAGGGTTACGCAGTGTAAACGGGATAGCCCCTTCCGTAATTCCGATAATGCCCATGATCACGGAGCCTTTTCCAGCTTCCCGATATGTTTTGGAAAAGCGATGTTTCAGAATTAGGGTTGCAATTCCATAGCCTAGCGGTGGAATACAGATGGCAATGTTTACGAAAATATTGGGTAAATACACACCCGACAGGAATAACGCATTTCCCGCCATCCAGGCAGCTTTATTGACGGGACCCCCAAGATCGAACCCAATCATGGCTCCCAAAATTAAGGCTAGCGCCAAGGTGCTGGTTCCGCTCTCACTCATATGCTTAATCCAGTTGACCAGTCCTTCATTAGTCGCGCTCAACGGCCCACCTAGGATGACGGACATGAGAATCCCGGTTAAGCCTACCGTAATGAGCGGCAAAATAATTAGCGGAACAGAACCTGCGGCCGGACCTGTGATTTTCACTTTGTTTTTCACCCAGAGGGTGACATACCCCGCGAAAAAACCTGCAACAAGAGCGCCCAAGAATCCCGCATTCGTCTCCTGTGCCAGCACGCCGCCAATCAGCCCTGCAGCAAGTGCAGGCTTGTCGGCAATTGAATAGGCGATATACCCAGCCAGAACCATGTTTAGCAGTCCAATTCCGCGCCAGCCTACATTTTCCACTAAGTATAAAATATGAAGAAAGCCACTTTTGTCAGCATATGGACCAAAGTCAGTGACACCCATTGTCAGACCGATAATTTTACACACGGCAACAATCAAGGAGCCTGCAATAATAACCGGAAGCAGGTAAGAAATGCCTGTCATCAGATGCTTTTTAGCTTCACTCAGCCATTTTTTCATCATGTTCTCCCCCATCATGAATACTACTGTTATTCAAAGGCTCATCGGATATCATTCAGATTATCTACGCCGCTGATTCTCCGTGTTGCCTCCCTAATCTTATTTTTGAGCAGAGATGGCCTCCACCGCTTTGGTAAGAACCGCTTCCGCATTGTTGACCGCATGACCGATTTTAACGCGAACGATTCTTTTATCTTCAAAACGCTCTGCATCCTTCACTGTCTGATCCGAGGCAATCAGTACAAAATCCGCCGCTGCAATGTCTTCCTCCGTAAGTTTGTTCACTTGGCCTAGTGCGCCTTGCTGCTCCACTTTAATATGGTGACCGAGCTGTGCCGCCGCTTTTTCCAGTGCTTTTGCCGCCATTGGAGTATGAGCCAACCCTGCGATACAGGATGTAACGCTTACAATTTTCATTATGACACCAACCCTTCTGTATACTGTTCCAGCAAATGATACACATCGCTGCTGCTATTGGCACCCGCTACCGCCTCTTTAAAGGAATCCTCTAAGAGCAGGGTTGCGAGCGAGGAAATAATTTGTAAATGGGATACATCCACGGACCCTTTAGGCACCAAAATACTAAAAATATACTGGACAGGCTTGCCATCATGAGAGGCCCAGTCAATGCTATGTTCCAATCGGATCACGAGGACTGCTGGTCTGGTGACCACTTCGCTCTGCGTATGAGGTATGGCAAACTGATCCTGAAGCCCTGTCGAATATACCTTTTCCCTCTCCCACAAATCCTGCACCAGTTGCTCCCTATGGACGGTGACACCCAGCTTTTCAGCCTCTTGGGCAATAAACTCAAACACAGCCGATTTGGTCTCCAGCTTCTCATCCAAATAAATCTGTTCTCTAGTAATCATGGTGGATGTCTCTCCTCCCTTCTATCTATAGGTGAAACGCTTACAAGTTTATTTTAGCCGACTCTTCCTCCATGTTTTATCTATAAAATTTCCCTATCCAAGCGGAAATGGACTAGACATTGTTCATAAATGTTTTGTGATAGGCATTCCGGTATTGGGAAGGAGTCATATGGGCTCTCTTTTTGAACAAACGCATAAAATACTTCTCATCGGTATATCCTGCCTCTTCGGCAACCTCCTTAATGCTCATATCTGTACGGGAAATCAACTCTTTGGCTTTGTTGATACGAATACTGTGAATGAACTCCAGGGGACGCATGCCTGTATTTTGCTTGAATAAACGAGATATATAATCCTTGTTGTAATTGAATTTTCGAGCTAAATCCGTCACGGTCAATGGTTCCTCGGCATGAATACGGGTCCACTCAATAATTTTGTTAAAACTCACATTCCCCTGTGAACTGGCAGGATTGGAAAGCAAGCGGCTGAGCGCCAGTTCAGATATCTCGATCAGCAGCGAGGTGAACAAATAATTTGCACTGTGATACGTAAGGTAATGTGAGTTGGCTACATGCAAAATCTGATTGACGATAATATGAATCCGATCTCCGTTGTCTGCCTGTACACATTGCGGTAAATAGATATCACGCATCACACCGTGACGCTGCAAAAGCCCATCCATAGCACTTGTTTCCTGCTTCATTTCTTCATTAGATAATACATTCGGGGTCGTGGGAACATCGAAATGAAACCAATAAAATTTCACGCCTGGCAACGATTCCCGGTATCCTTTATGCGTACGACCGGGGTACAGCAATAGAATATCTCCCTCGCCTACTTCAAAATCTTCCCGTTCCTCCCGTATATATACCGTCTCTTGGACACCTAGGATCAGCTCAAAATTCTCAATGGAACGACTCATATGCTTCCAAGGTACCTCGTTAACAAACTCGCCTGCCGAGATCAGTTGAATCGGAGCATCTACATTTACTTTTAGATAGGTCATGTTATCGCCTCTTTAGGTTCATGTTCGGATTTGTCCACCCATTGTATGGTTAAGCTACTGACATACCGCGATTGCAATGCTAATGTAGTGGAGAAATATACACTTTCATCTTAGCTAAGGAGCGATGATTTTGAAAGCTAAAGCTTTTGACTTGCATAAAGTAAGAATTGATTCCGGCCCACTTTTACATGCGATGGAACTGAATACGGCCTACCTGCTGAGTTTGGAACCCGACCGTTTACTATCACGCTTTCGTGAATATGCGGGACTGGAGCCCAAAGCGGCTCACTATGAAGGCTGGGAAGCGCGTGGCATCAGCGGACATACACTCGGTCACTACCTGTCCGGCTGTGCACTGATGTTTGCCTCCACAGGCGACGAAAGACTGTTGGAACGTGTGAACTATGTGGTCGACGAACTGGAAATATGCCAAAACAGTCATGGAAACGGATACATTTCCGGCATTCCACGTGGGAAAGAGATTTTTGAGGAAGTAAACGCCGGAGATATCCGCTCCCAGGGCTTTGATCTAAACGGCGGGTGGGTGCCGCTATATACCATGCACAAGCTTTTTGCGGGCTTGCGTGATGCACATCTGCTGGCGCATCATCCCAAGGCCCTGTCTATAGAAATCAAACTCGGCAACTGGCTGGAGGATGTACTTCAAGGGCTGGACGATGATCAGGTGCAGCAGGTGCTGCATTGCGAGTTTGGCGGTATGAACGAGGTGCTGACCGATCTGGCGGAGCATTCAGGAGAGGAACGCTTTTTAAGCCTTGCGGAACGCTTTTATCACGGAGAGGTGCTCAATGATCTCGCAGATAGCCAAGATACGCTGGCAGGGCGACATGCCAATACGCAAATTCCCAAAATCATTGGCGCTGCACGGCAATTTGAAATGACGGGAAAACCGCAATATGCGGACCTGTCTCGCTTTTTCTGGGATCGGGTTGTTCACAAGCATTCCTACGTGATCGGCGGCAATAGCTATAATGAACATTTTGGTGAACCCGGGAAGCTGAATGACCGCTTGGGCGAAGGTACCTGTGAAACTTGTAACACCTACAATATGCTGAAATTAACAAGACATATGTTCGAGTGGGACGCCTATGCAGCCTATGCCGACTACTATGAACGAGCGATGTTCAATCATATTCTGGCTTCACAGCAGCCTGTAGATGGACGTGTGTGCTATTTTGTATCGCTGGAAATGGGAGGACACAAGTCCTTTAATTCTCAATATGAGGATTTCACATGCTGTGTCGGTTCCGGTATGGAAAGCCACTCCATGTACGGCACTGCGATTTATTTTCACACGCCAGAAACGATCTATGTCAATCAATATGTCCCTTCTACCGTGACATGGAACGAGATGGGCGTACAGCTCAAACAAGATACTCTCTTTCCGCAAAATGGACGGGGAACGCTACGCGTCATCAGCAAGGAGCCCAAATCCTTCGCGATCAAGCTAAGATGCCCGCATTGGGCAGAGCAAGGGATGATGATTAAAATCAACGGGGAAGAGTACGTCACAGAGGCTTGTCCTACCAGCTACGTTGTAATTGAACGGGAATGGAACAATGGGGATACGATCGAGTATGACATTCCTATGACCGTGAGAGTCGAGGAAATGCCGGATAATCCACGCCGAATTGCTTTTATGTATGGGCCGCTAGTGCTGGCTGGGGACCTTGGTCCTGTTGAGCAGGAATCCAACGAAGAACGTCTGCTTGCGTCTGTTCTGATCGGAGCGACCGACTCATTGACAACGAAGCTGATTGCTGACGGGAACGAGCCTAATACATTCCATACGACCAACTTAGGCTATATCGGAGACTTGAAGCTTCGTCCGTTTTATCAAATGTATGATCGTTCATATACCGTCTATTGGGATCTCTTTTCCCAGGAGGAATGGGCAGCAACAGAGGCAGAATATCGTACCGCGTTAGCGTATCAGCTAGAGCTGGAACGACTTACAGTGGACGTTGTGCAGCCTGCCGAAATGCAGCCTGAACGGGATCATGCCTTTACTGGAGAGCATGTAGGTTTGGGGTCCATCTACAACCGCAAATATCGCGACACCTGGCCTGGGGGCTGGTTCTCTTTTGTCATGAAGGTGCTTTCGGATGAGCCTGTCCAATTGGCGGTCACTTATTTGAAGGACTTGAGCTGTCCTCATGGTGACTTTGACATCACTGCGGATGGTCAGATTTTAGGGGAAGGCAAGCTGGAGTCTGAGGAAATGAATAAATTCGAAACGTTCGCCTATGAGCTTCCTCTATCTGTGACGAACCACAAGAAGGAAGTGACGATTCAATTCAAAGCCCACCCACAAGGTAAAGTGGCGAAAGTTGCCGGATTACGAGTGATTAGACATTCTATTGTATGATCAAATTATCTATATAAATCTACTATTCCGCCTACTCCGTTTTGATGTTCATTTTTTAAAGGAAGCTTATAAAACAACAAGCAGACGCTTCTATAAGCTGTCTGCTTGTTCTGCTTACTGCCTTATAACTTCGATTCATCGTTATTGCTCCATGTTCACTTCACAGCATGTTCATTTCACGGAAGCTGTCTCTAATCTTGCGTAGCTCTTGCTGTGCCCTGCTGTATCGGGAAGCGTAGGTCCAGGCAAGCACCTGATGGTAATGTGAAGGCGTTTCAATCGTAGTCACGTTATACATGATCGGAGTCCCGTCTACTTCTCCTTTTAGGGTAAACTCAATGGCAGGGTATCCATTTACCTCGATGTCGGAAGGGTTCCCCAATTCAGGGTCCGTAATTCCTGACACCAAATGATCCTCAATGATCCCTTTATATTCTTGAAGAGTCATACTGCTGTCAAAATCGCTTTTCGGTTCAGATAATACAATCAAATATCTTTCGGTCAATTCATTTTTAATGGAAATATCCGCTTCCTCATTAATCATATTATCTCGTGACCAATTCCACGGAGCCGTAACCGCAAACTGGCTATCCTTACTGGTAAATACCTCAGGCTTCACGATTTGAGTAATGAGCGTAGAAATTAAAAATACAGCAAAGACAATCGAAATGATCGTCATCAGGATGATTACCCCGGACAAAATTCCGGTTTTTTTTCTGCTCACTGTCCCCAAATCCCGTACCTTAACCACATATGTATTCGCAGCCATATCTCCAATCCGTTGTTTCCGAGGTGTCACCAGCACACATATACCAGCGGGCAGCCCGAAGAAAAGCAGCGGATTCGTATCCACCAAATGTATAAGGGTACGGATCAAGGATTTAACCATGCCCGGCGGTTTCCCTTCTCCATTTACGACCTGAATGCGAAGTACAAACTTGCCCAGCGTATAGCCTGTAAGTCCTTCCAGTAACAGATAATAGCAGAAGGAGCCCATCAGGAAGAGCATCACTACCAGGCCCATATTTGGGGTTCCTACTTCAGATACTTTTTTCGCTGTAAAATAAACCAGCCCTCCATACCCGAAGACGATAAGAATGAAGTCAATCATCCAGGCCGCCCATCTTCTGAAGAAGATAGAGGCTCCGTATGTTTCTGATAATACTGCCATCTTATCCGGTTCTCGTCGATGGTAGTTGCCATTCGTCGCATATGGCCCCGGAGCTACTGTAGATGGATTATTCGTTACATCTTGTTCTTCCAAATGATACACCCCTGATGTCAATTTAATCCCAGTTAAGTATAACATCCTTTTTCATCCAGCGGAGCAAGCCTGACAGTGCACTGGAGTAAACCGAATCCCGCCGATAAACAAACCACACCTCTAATTTGCGATATTTTTCAGGTAAACGATGAGAAGCAATACTTCCCGCCTCCTCTGCCTTTGCAATCGACGATTGTGGCAACATGGACACCCCTAGACCAGAGGCTACACCACCCAAAATGACTTCCAACGTTCCGAACTCCATAACCTGATATGCATCCACACCCGCTTCGCTCAGAAAGCTTTCCGCTCTTGTACGATGCGTGCAGCCTACGTCGAAAAACAGCATAGGCTTGGCAAGCAACTCACCCATGTCCTTTTTCCCTGGTTCCGAGATGAGCACCAATTCCTCTTCAAAAGCTGCAACATACTCTATATGCGGATCATCGACGGGGCCATAGACGAACGCTCCATCTAATTCGTAATTCAATACCTTTTGTACGAGATCATGGGTGCTGCCTGTCATAAGCGATAGATGGACATCAGGATATTGAGCGTGATACTCCGTCAATAAAGAAGTCAGATGCGTAACCGCCGCCGTCTCAATCGATCCCAGTCGCGAAGGTCCCGCAGGATGGTCTGAATATTGAGTGGACTTTACAGCCTCGTCCAGCAAGGTCAGTATGGTATCCGCATATTCCAGCAGATTCTCTCCTGCTGGCGTTAGCGCCATTCCCCGGTTAGATCGGCGAAATAGCGGTACGTTCAATTGTGCCTCAAGCTGCTGAATCCGCGAGGTCACATTGGACTGTACATAGTTCAAGGCTTGCGCAGCCTTCGTGATACTGCCCTCGCGAGCGACGGCCCGAAAAATTTTCAAATCACTGCTTTCCATGTATACGTCACCTGCTTGGTATGATCATTTGTGATACTCACGTTCGATTTTGTCCATTTTACCGGATGCTTGCCGCTCTGTACAATTCAATATACATGCAATTGCATCTAAATTCGCACCACGGGAGGTTTTAAAATGAAAGCCGTGATACATGCCAGCAAAAATGGCCCTGAGGGTCTGATGTATACAGACGTTACGGACAGACAGCCAGGGCACGATGAGGTGAGAGTAAAACTCAAAGCCGCAGGCTTGAACCATCGGGACCTATTCCTCATGGCAGATCGAGCTGCCAACGATGCTCCACTCATTCTCGGATCGGATGGAGCAGGTGTGATTGAGGCTGTGGGTGCTAGTGTCCCAACCTCGCTGGTAGGCACCGATGTAATTATCAATCCCTGTATCGGATGGGAGAATACGCATCATGTTCCCTTGGTTCCAGCCATTCTGGGCGGACCTTCGGACGGGACATTCGCTGAATCGGTTATCATCCCCGTCCAAAATGCCGTCAGCAAGCCAGCATACCTTTCATGGGAAGAAGCAGGGGTACTGCCTTTGTCTGCTTTGACCGCTTATCGCGCGCTCTTCACAAGAGGCCAGTTACAGCAGGGTGAGCACGTCCTCATTCCCGGTATTGGCGGTGGTGTAGCCACGTATGCCATGCTTATGGCTTTAGCGGCAGGTGCACGGGTCACCGTCACATCACGCAGCGAAGCAAAGAGTCAGGCTGCCCTCGCCCATGGCGCTAATCATGCATTCGACAGCCATAGTGAATGGAAAGAAAGTATGAACGGAGACACTGTGGATCTGGTTCTTGACAGTATCGGTCCTGCTACATTCGATAAATATTTTGATATCCTCAAGCCGAACGGTCGGATCGTTACATTTGGCGCAAGCTCAGGAGATCGAGTAGAGATTCCGCTGCGGTCTATATTTTTCCCTCAAATCAGCATCATCGGCACCTCTATGGGCAGTGGCGAGGAATTCGCAGCTATGCTTCAGTTTATGGAGCGCCATGCACTCCATCCGATTATAGATAGCGTATTTCCTCTACAAGACACAACGCAGGCCCTCCACCGTATGCAGCAGGGGGCGCAGTTAGGCAATATAGGGATCAGGATGGAGTAAGCGGGCTGAACGAAGTATAGGAATAGAAAAAAAATCCACTGCCATAAAATCCCTTCATCCAGAAGTCAATTTTATGGTAGTGGACCTATTCAGTCGATCAAACGATGCTGGACCCATTTGTTGCCGCGGAAGCGCCAAAGGAAGACGATTCCCCGCACGCCCCATTCAATATCCATAGCCAACCAGACACCAACAATCCCCAGATTGAACACTATGCCCAAAATATATCCAAGCACCACCCGACATAACCACATGGACAGCATCGAGGTGAGGGACGTAAATTTTGAATCACCTGCTGCCCTTAGTGCAGAGGGTGTAATAAAGGCAATGGACCAGAGCGGAATCTGGGCCAACGTATTAATCAGAATGACAACAAAAATGTCATCTACGATTTCGGCAGGCGGATGAAATAGCCCCACCATCGGCTCAAACAAAGGCATCAGGATTAATCCCATTACAATAAATGAACAAGACGACAGCCAAATAAACGATTTGGTAAACTTCCGGGCATCCGCGACATTTCGACGCCCCATGCATTGACCGACCACAGTTACAATCGTAAGAGCCAAAGCATTTGCAGGGATTTGGAACACATTAGCTAGGGATGAGCAAATGGCATTCGTCGCCAACGCATTTGTCCCCAGGCTCACAATGAAAATTTGGGTTAAAATTTTGCCCCCATTAAAAAACATCTGTTCCGCTGCAAAGGGAAGCCCGATAAACAGAATCTTTTTAAGCATAGCCAGATTAAAATAAAGCATATCTCTAAGCTGAACACGCAAGTCATCATCTACCCTGACCAAATAGATCAGCGCGCATACTGCTCCTGCATATCTGGACACATTGACGGCAATCGTCATGCCCAGCACACCCATATCCAATACATTAATGAATACCACATTAAGAAGCACATACGAGAGGTTCATGATGAGCGAAAGAGCCAACGATGCCCTCGTCTTCCCAATGCCCCTCAGCGCCCCACACACTGCCTCAACGATTGCAATCCCCACAAAAGACATACAGCTTCCCAGCAGATAAACCTTACCGTTAGCTAATACATCAGGTGAGGCCGAACCAAACAGAACACTTAAAATCGGATTGTACAAAACCATCATAAACAAACTGATACATAAGGCCAGCAAGGAAACGGAGGAAATGGTGCCGGAAGCAGCTTTAGAGACCATGAGGTCGTTACCGCTCCCCTTATACTGTGCCACGACAACCGTTCCCCCGGTAGACACTGCAACAAACACATTAATCAGAAAAATATTCAAAGAATCGATCATATTTACAGCACTGACTGCCGCCATCCCCGACGAGCTAATCATTGCCGTGTTTACCAAATTAAGACCCACAATAAAAGCCTGATCAATCAGAAGCGGGATAAACAGCGCAATAATCTGTCGATAATCGATAGACTCTCCTGAAAAATGCTTATTCAGAAAGCCATGTGTTCTCATCCTTACACTCAGTTGACTCATATCATCACATTCTTTTTCTCAAATTGAAAAAAACCCTTCAACAGAAGAGCCTTCATGGCGAAAAAATGTATAAAGTTGCAAGGCTAGATGTGTCTAGTTCTTGATTCTGTACACTTTTCTCTACATAGAAGTATTACTCCAAAAGAAAATCCTGTCAATGGCTTTACTCACATTTGAATAGAAAAAAACAAAAAAACCTGCTCAGCTCAGCGAACAGGTTTTGGAGCAGCATTATAATGTTTTAATATATCATTAAACCCTTGTTAAAAGAATGTCTATGATCTTCTCGCAATTAAATCTTGTTGAATAGAAGCTTCATTCTTTTCGAATTTTTTATAAAAAAACATAGGAATGATTCCGATCAAGAAGACGATAAATGGCAGCCAGATAAAGCTAAACTGAATGCCGGACAACGCCGTAGGGGTTTGAACTTTCCCAGCGATGTAACCAGTGCTGCCCATGATCCATGCTGGCAATAATCCGCCGATTCCGCTACCTGCTTTAATACAGAATGCGCTTCCAATGGAGGTCAGGAAACCACTTGCCCGAATACCATTTTTCCATTCCCCATAATCGACTGTATCTGACAACATCGCAAACGGCATAGAACATGCAAAGCCTGATCCTAACGCACCAATAATCCAGCCGATAATAATGAGGGTTAAGTCTGTACTGCCCATTAAAATCACGACTTGACCCAGCGCAGCTAATATCAATCCGATAATCATAATCGCATTTTTACTTAATTTTCTGGCGAAAAACGGAATCAGAACCATCGAGATCAACTGCAAGGAGGTCAGTCCATTGATTAAAGGCACTAAGTCCTTACTGTCCAGATTGTATTGCAGATAAAAGATTAGCGTTGCTGAACGAATATTCAAACCAATCCAGTAGCACAAGTTGGCAGCTACAACGAGCATCCATGGCCAGTTTCGTTTGATGGCTGTAAAGCTTTTAGCAATGGGAACGGATTTCGTTTTCACTGCTGCATTTTCTCGCAAATCGGCAAACGCTATGAAAAACATAATAATCGCCATGATTCCAAATAAAACGAGCGTTAAGGAAAATCCTTTTTGATCATTTCCCTGTCCAAAGAAAGCGACCAAAGGTAACGTAAACGTCGTGGCGATGAAGAAACCCACATTCCCCCCGACCATGCGGAAGGAGTTCAAGACTACGCGTTCATTAGAATTGGTGCTCAGATTAGGCAGAATAGACGTAATCGGCGTACTGATTCCGGTATAAAGGATACCTGCTATGATATACGTAATGGCGGCATATGCAATTTTGCCCGACTCACTCCAATTGGGTGTCGTAAACGTAAGGACCATGAACACAGCGAACGGAATAGCTAACCATAGAAAATAGGGTCTGCTCTGGCCGTATTTCGACTTGGTTCGGTCAATCAGGATGCCCCAAATCGGGGCATCAATGGCATCGATAAAACGGGTGATAAATAGTAATGTCCCGGCAATCCCGATAGAAAGACCGAATACATCTGTATAAAAATATAATAGATAACTGGAAATAACACAGTATAGTAGATTGCCTGCTGTATCCGTTAATGAATAGCTGATTTTACGATGAAAAGGAACGGTACTTGCTGCCTTTTCCGGTGATTCCGTACTCACAATTCTCGTACTCATGATCTTTCCTCTCCCCATGCGAATGAATTATGATTCATAAACCCATACACGCATTTCCCCTTTAGCCCGATTGCACCAGGCGTAGTAAGGAATGGCGGTAATTTGTTGAGGAACAAATTCAGGAGGCTCCGAGCTATATAATGCGTTCGAATTTTTTACCCGGTATCCCTCTATAGTCAACTTTACAATGCCACCCAGCAGGTTTTCGCTAAACTCTTCCGTAATGAGGCTATCCTTCGTCAATCTTAATCCTGCCAAATTCGCTCCATTATCCACTTCTTCCAGACAGAACACGACTGGGCCGCGTTGGAGAGCAATTTGCTGCTGGTTCATGGAGACAAGTGGATTGCTCCGAATGCGCTCAACTGGCATAGCCAAATGCAGAGTTACCACATCTCCGTCCTTCCAAGTACGCTGAATCTCGATATAGCCATTTTCCAGATGGTCTAATGACATAGCTTCCCCATTCACCTTCACCTCTGCCTGCTTGCACCAACCCGGAATCCGCAGTGCCCATTTGAAGGAAGTCGGCTCTGTTACGTGGATCGAAAAGGTTAGATCCGCATCCCATGGATAATGATGAGTTTGTGTAATTTCAACCTCATGACCAGATAAAGTCATGTTCACCTTGCTGGCAATGTACAGATGCGTATACAACGTATCATCCGTTTGGGTGTACATATTGTCCTCAACCGATGCAATCATTCGTGCCAAATTGGGCGGACAGCAGGCGCAGAAGAACCATTTTTGCCGTTCTGTTTTTACATGCTCCTGATCTTTTCTGGATTTTTGAAAAGGATTAACCTCCAGCGGATTCACGTAGAAAAACCGTTTTCCATCCAGGTCCATCCCACTAATCGTTCCGTTGTATAGCGCACGCTCCAAAACATCGGCATATTTCCGGTCTGGCGCTAAGCGCAGCATACGATTGGCCCAAAAGGCCAGCCCTACAGAGGCACAGGTCTCACAGTACATGCTGTCATTGGGAAGATCGTGATGGCAAGTGAACGCTTCCGCGTTTACAGTAGAACCGATCCCTGCGGTGATGTACATTTTATGATTCGTTACATCATCCCACAGCGTTTCACAGGCTTGTAACAGGGAAGCATCCCCTGTTTTCGCGGCCAAGTCCGCCATCGCAATATACAGATACACCGCTCTCACCGCATGGCCGACTGCCTCTTTTTGTTCCCGCACAGGTTGGTGTGCTTGCTGGTATTCGAAGCCTAAGCCAAAATTAATGTTGTTATCATCATTCCAGGTAGGCTCTGTTTGAATATGTTTTCTCTTTTCTTGTTCCTCTGCAAAGTAAATAGGATGCTGTCCCCGCTGTTCAATAAAATATTGCGCTAATTTGAGATATTGATCCTTTGCAGTTACGTCGTATAATTTGATCAAGGCCAACTCAATTTCTTCATGTCCCGGGTAGCCTTTCCGTTTCCCTTCTTCCGTACCAAAAATCTGCTGAATCAGGTCTACGTATTTCTCCATAATGTGAAGAAACTTCGTTTTGCCCGTCGTTTCATAATAAGCAACAGCCGCTTCTATAAAATGCCCTGCACAATACAGCTCATGATTATCTCTTAGGTTCGTCCAGCGATTATTGGGTTCCTTCAGCAGATAGTACGTATTCAGATACCCATCCTCAGCTTGAGCTCTTCCCAACAATTCAATCACTTCATCAGCCCGCTCTTCAAGCGCAGGATTCGGATGATCCCTTAAGCTAAAGGCAACTGTCTCCAGCCATTTGGCAATATCACTGTCCTGGAAAACGGTTCCATAATACTCCCCACTGGATTCCCCAGCTGCAATCCTAAAGTTTTCAATCGCATGACTAGGTTCTGTATCTGGTAATTCATCATTTAATGCTTTCCACTGATAAGGAATAACCTCTTCCGCCACAACCTGCTTATACTTTTTCCAAAATAAATCATCAACGATGACATGCTTAACTGGCTTTGCCGTTTTCATTGGATAAACATCCCTTCCTGGAAATAGAACGCTTTCATTTTTGAAAAAATAAGGATAAAGTAATGATAATATCGTACAAGCTAACCTGAGCTCCCCTTGCTACGTCCTTATTTTATCAACCTGAATTTATAAAAAAAATCGCGATCTTTAACTAAAACTTATACGATTTCACACACAAAGGAGCTGGCTTCCATGAGCAAAACAGACTTTCTATCATTCCTTGTCCCTCCGCTGCCTTATTTCATTGAGGGGAATTTTACTACATATCAAAAAGGGGATTGGCACCCGAATAGGTATAATCTGGGTTATTTTGACGTAATAATCATTAAAGAAGGATTGCTGCACATTGGCGAAGAGGACGAAGTGTGGAAGGTAACTGAAAATTACGCTCTCATTCTTGAACCGGATAAACATCATTTTCCCATTGAGGCATGTACAGAACAAACCTCCTTTTACTGGTTCCATTTTCAAACCAATAGCATGTGGTGCGCACAATCCTCGCCCAATCCTATTATACCCAGCACCCCCATTCCCGAGCTGCATTTTCATTCAGAACATACGACCATTCATTTGCCCAAAATTCAAAAAGTGGTGAATCCGCATGAGCTATTTTCGAAATTAGACTATTTACTAGCCTCTACTTTAAAACCTAGAAAGCTGGCACTATGGGAGGCCCAACAGACGTTTGTGAATGTTTTTCAGAGCTTGGAGTATGATCAGAATAATAAAGACAGCTCCTCTAAGTTGGCGGAACAGATCGAAATATACCTAAAACAGAATTACAAAAATACAATCACTAATAAAGATTTGGAGACCCATTTTCACGTACATCAGAACTATCTCGCCAGATGTATGAAGGTCGCCTTCCAGCGCACACCGCTTGAGTATTTAATGGATTATCGCCTGGATCAAGGACGCAGTCTTTTGCTGCAAACTGACTGGTCTGTCCAACAAATTACCGAGGAAACAGGATTCTCCCAAGCAAGCTATTTCTCCAAATGCTTTAAAGAAAAGTTCGGAATGTCTCCAAAGAATTATAGACAACAATACTGGAAGCCAGTCCATTGAATGCTTACACCGCCTTTACATTCCTTTTACATTTTCATTGTATCCTTTTGATATTCTCGCTTTATACTGAGTCGGTTATATCATTTTCACTTCAGAAAAGGGGCATACATATGAAGTCAACTAAACTAGCATTATTAGCCATTTTAACGGGGGTTCTGGTATCACCAGAACTGACCCATGCGGCAGACATTCAGCCATCCGGGTATGCATCACTACGAACACAGGCAGATAAAATGGGGGCCACAATTACATGGGACAGTGATGACCACTCTGTTTTGGTCAAACTGAAAAATGGCATTGTCGGGACCTTTACAGTGGGTGAGAAGCAATATCGTCTAGCTGGACTAAGCGGAAAAGCGGACCGGGAAATTAAGATGATGAATGGAAATGTATATCTTCCTACAAAACTTCTTACAGCTCTTGAAGCAGAGAACAGCAAATATGCAGATCCAAAGGATGCAGTCCCCACCTATAAAGTGATCCCTTCTGCTGAAACAGAAGCTGTGGAGGATGGAGAAGACGCAGCCGACGACCCTGCAATCTGGCTCAACCCGGCCGAGCCAGAGAAAAGTAGAATTTTAGCAACCAATAAAGGCGGCGGGATTTTAGTCTATGATCTGGAAGGCAAGCAACTGCAAAACATGAAGGTCGGAAAAATGAATAACGTGGACCTTCGTTACGGTTTCACATTGGGCGGCAAAAAAATTGATATTGCAGGGGCAACCAATCGAACCAACAACACGATTGATATCTTTGCCATTGACGGTGCATCAGGAAAGCTGACCAACGTGGTTGGCAAACCCATTAAAGCATCTATGAAAGAAGTGTACGGATTCAGCTTATACCATAGCCTCAAGACAGATAAATTTTACGCGCTCGTGTTGGGCAAAGAGGGTGAATTTGAGCAATATGAGCTGACTGACGACGGAAGCGGCAAAATTGCAGGTAAGCTTGTCCGCCAGTTCAAGCTGAATACGCAATCCGAAGGCATGGTTGCTGATGATGAATATGGTACGATCTACATCGCTGAAGAGGATTACGCCATTTGGAAGTATAGTGCCGAGCCAGACGGTTCATCCGAGCCGCTGCGACGTGTTGATATTGCAGATGGGCGCAGACTTCACGATGACATAGAAGGACTTACATTGTATTACGGTAAAGATGGCAAGGGGTATCTCATGGCCTCCAGTCAAGGAAACAGTAGCTATGCGATCTATGAACGACAAGGCGACAATGCATATATAAGCAACTTTACGATCAGCGCGAGCCCTACCGTTGACGGTACGTCTGTCACAGACGGTATTGATGTTCTTGGCTACGGATTAGGCAAGAATTTCCCTCATGGTATCTTCGTTGCACAAGATGACGAAAATCTTCAAAACGGCAAAAAGTTAAATCAGAACTTTAAAATGGTGCCTTGGGAGCGAATCGCTACGGGAGCCCCTACTCCGCTAACGATAGACGATGGCATCAACCCGCGTGAATTGGTAAACAGAAGCACGCAGTAATGCCCTTCGGGGAAATCAACTCAACATTCCGACTCTATTCATAGAAAAAAAGGGGTCTTCCAAAAGCCATAAAACGGCTGTTTGGGAACCCCTTTTTGTTTTTAAGCAGGAAAAGGTTTAAGATCCAGCACCAGCACATTTACCGAGTTGGCCGGTAAGTCTAAGAGAACAGAATCCGTATGAAGCGTGATCTGCTGTTCGGTAGGCACTACCTTCTCGTCATTCTTCTTGTTCACGTTAGGTACATGAACAAGCGAGGAATCGCCGGTTAGTGTAACCAGCTTAGCGATGGACTCAACACTCAAATCTTGTAGATTCAGCTGTATTACCTTATCTACGTTGTCAGCATTCACCAGCTTCACGTATACATGCTCAGCATCTTGGGTTACCGAGTTGAACACGTCTCTGTTGTAAGCCTCCAGCTTGTAGTCCAGCACTTTGCTGGTTGTCTCGCCGTCGGTGTATGAGCAAATCAGATTACTGCCCGTTTCACCGCCGTAGTTCACTGTTATGGTGTAGTCCGTGTTGTCAGCCAACTCTTCATAGCTAGCTGCTCTCAAGTTACCTGCCGCTGTACTGGAAGAGTAGTCACCCAATGTGTAGCCTTCTATGCCTTGCTTGTAAACCTTCACGCCGGTAGCCTTGCCGCCATAACCGATCGCGTATTCGACAACGTCCTTTTTCTCCGCAGAAATATCCGTGAGACCCGCACCCACATAAAAACCGTCCGTGCCGGAAATACGGGAAGCGACCACCTCTACCTTGTAATTGCTCCAGCTGTCGTTCAAGATGTACAGACCATTCAAACCGCTATCCTGAGCTTTGAGGACAAGCCCCTTGCCTTCCTCCACTGTAGAGCCCACGGAACCGGGAATGACCTGCCAGGCCGAATTCAATTCCTGGGTAAAGTCTTGATCCAGCAAAACACTGCCGTCCTGGTTGGAAGTAACAGTCACACGCTTAATCATAACTTCGGCGTTGCCTGTCGCTATTTCAATTCCACCCTGAGGAATGAGATCCGTTGGCTTGCCGTTTTTGTAAGTAGAGAAAGAAGTGCTCAATACTTTATTCCCCAAATATTTAGCATACATTTGCTGTACATAGTAGTTCGGCGTAAACCACACCGTTTCGTCATCGAACCAGATGCAGTCTGGCGTCCATCTGTAGGTTCCATCTGTCAGCACCTTGTTAAACAGCGGTGCATAGGCAGCTAGCCGAACGACATCGGCATTATTTTCGAAGCCCGTCATCACCGCTGCCTCTGCTACAGCGCCTGCTAAAGTATTTTTATCCGTTGATGCGTACTCCCCGACAAAAACCTTTGATGTTGCTTTCCAATTTATACTGCCGTCCACGTTATAAGCTCTGTAGTAGTAGTTATAGCGGTCCACGTTATTCAGCAGGTACTCGTTAGAACGATAGTAGTGCTCGTCTGCAATGGTATCCATATAGTCCTTTTGCTTCTCATACCAGGTTACCGTTTCTTCCGTCACCTGGTCACCATCTGCAAAAGCAACCTTAGCCGAACCGGTCATATTACCGCTTAAGAACTTCCAGCCCTGTTGATATGCATCGTCGTCTGCTTGAGCGCCAACCGTGGAGATGATATGCAGCTCATAACCCGGATAGTTTTTCTCCATATACTCATCAATCGACGTTTTGAACACTTCAAAGTTGGCAAAGAATTCTGTGCCCCAGTTCTCGTTACCCACACCCAAATAACGCAGATCGAACGGAGCTTCATGGCCCATTTTTTTACGCATAGCAGCCCATTCATTATGTTCAAAATCCACACTAATCGCAAAGTCGATCAGATCTGTAAAGTTCTTAATATAGTATTCTCTTAATGCGCCTCCAGCCGGATGAGCGTAATCGGAACGGGCTTGACAGAGAACGCCACAGGCCATAACCGGAAGCGGAGCTGCATTCAGGTCTTCTGCCAACTGGAAATACTCCATATAACCAAGGCCCATGGTCATCATATAGCCCCATACATTAAAGTTTTCCTTGCGCAGCTCGATATCCCCAATCGATTCCTTCCAATCGTATACGTTTTCCCATATAAACGAACCCTCGGAAATACAACCACCTGGAAACCGCAAAAACTTCGGATGCATGCCAACCAGTGCGTTCACCAAATCTTTTCTCAGTCGGTAGTTAGGATTTCCCTGAAAGTTAGCATGTGCCGATGGGGATTGCGCTTCCTCTCCTGCGCCCCATACATCTTGTGGGAATAAAGAAACCATATCAACCGAAATGTCCCCTTCAAATGTAAGCGCCAGCTGCCCGAGAACCGTAGCTGAGCCTGTCAGCACAAGTTTGGAATCGATGCCGTACTTCTTCCACCTGTTGCCACCTTCCACCTGTATCGTAACCGAATCACTAATAGCCTTTTCATTCGAGTCTTGCAGTTGCAGTGTGATTGCGCCCGCTGAATCGGCCTTCGCCCAGATGGTAAACTCATACTTGGCACCCTCTTGGATGGACATGGCACAATTCTGGTTAGAATCGGAAAAGCCCTTGTTCCGAATTGTTGCGCCATCCGCTACCGTCACATAATAAGAGTTCACTTCTTTGTCTTTTGCGCCTAAAAACTCATTTAATCCACCGCTATGTTGTGGAGTCATCTTGTCCGTATCACCAGACCAGGCAAACAACGGGTTGCGGTTCCGTCCTGTAGAGCAGCCGCATTCACCGGAAGCATGGGAATACGTATCAAACTCGAAAGATTCAAAGGAGCGATTCTGAACGAGTTCTGCATAAATCCCGCCATCTGCCGCGTTATTGATATCTTCATAGAACAAGCCGTACATCACTTCGCTGACATCCAGTACTTTCTTATTTCCATGAATGGTCAGCGTGTACGGAGGCAGCTGTTCAGGAAGAACGGATACTTCAAAGCTTTCTTCAATCTGGCTTAAGCCCTTCGTTAATAAAGCTGTGACGGTAACCCCTTGTGCGGAGGTAATCGCCTGCACCTGCCCATTGTCAGAGAGTATACTAGGTTGGCTGGATTTCCAGGTCACTTCTACTCTACCGCCCATCAGAACGGTTGGCAGAGATAAATCCTTGGTCACAATCGTCGTTGGAAAGGACAAATATTTATCTTTAGCAAGCTTCACGATCTCTTCATCTGTCAACGAATCGCACATGACCTCAATGACTTCATCTGCCGACAAGCCTGCTTTATAAATTCTAAAGTCTGAAACGGAGCCGGCAAAGTCTACATCCGCCGCATGCTGGGAGCGACCGATAAAATTGTTGCTGTAGTTGGACGAGTCTGTAAACGTTTCGAACCATTTACGCAGCTTGGCATAGTTACCGCTGGAAGTTTGGCTGATGGAACCATCCGCTACCACTTCACCATTGACATATATCACCGGACCGGCACTGCTTAATGTGCCGCCTTCCGTGCCGATCACAGACAGGGCTATGTGCATCCACTCATCCCTGACAAAGCCTCTTCCCGGGTCTACGGACAAATCCGCCTCGGTGAAAAGGGTTCCGCGCAGATTCCGTGTCATGAACATATAGGGTCCTGTATGGGCTTTACCAAAGTCAAAGACACGTTCCCACATATCTGTGAATCTGCCGAAGTTGACCCAAGCAGTAACCGTCACACCGGTGTTATCGCTTACATCTTTGAATAGATCGGAAGGAAGCTGGATATACGATGTACCGTTGGGGCCACCCTCAAGCATCAAAGCTGATCTACCGGTAGCATGGGAAATCGTAGGTGTTACTGTGCCTGAAGCAACCCCATCGTTACCTTGCCCTGAGCTATCTTTGCCGACGTTCTTTGCATCATCAAACTTGTAACGCGCAATGATTTGATCTTGGAATTTGGTCATCTTCGTTGCTCCTATACCTATAGTTTATTAATGTAATAACTAATTAATTAATATAAATACATACTATATAGCTATAGTACCTTATCCTGAGTACCTTTTTCAATCCAATAAATCGGATTTATGAAGAAAAAACTTGAACGAACTACATAAAAAAGCAGCCATCACAGAAGATACTCTGCGATAACTGCCTTTTGGCTTACAGGATTACTTGACCCAGTCGGAACTTTTCTGAAATAAAGAAGTTTGACCGTAGCTATGTTATCCGTTCAATTTTTGTCCACAATTCGGACAGAAGTTAGCTCCTTCGTTTTTTGTACCGCAATTCGGACAAAAATTGGGCTTATTACCGTCTCCAGATGGAGAGGGGGCAGCAGGTGTAGGCTGAGTCTCAGCCGAAGGCTTTTGGTTAGGGTTCAAATTTTTCATCATTTCATTTGCTATATTCATCCCCATCATCATACTCGCCATATCTGAAGCAGCACCGCCGCCTTTTACATTACCCGATGCAATCCCGTCCGTCATCGTCACTTGTTGGTACTTTTGCAGATTACCGATCATTTCATGAGAGGCTGTCTTCGTGATCATATCTTGGATTTCTTGAGGATAATTGAAGCTCATCACATGAAAGCCAGTAATCGTCATACCGTTGTCCATCACTTGCATATCCAGATCTTCTTGAATACCTTTTGAAATGTCAGAAGCATTCGCCTGCAGATTGAACATGTCCTTTCCTTCTCTGCTGATCCACTTCATCAATAACTGATCCAACACCGAAGTAATCCGTATTTTCACATCCTCAACTAGATAACTGTCCTTCACTCCGGCAATCTTATCGATGAGCGTAACATAATCGTTCACTTTAAAATTAAATGTGCCATTGGCACGTATCGGCATACCGCCTGGCAGCTGAGGGGTCGGGATCAGCACTGGATTCTGCGTCCCCCATTTGACCGTAAACTCCTTCGTATTAACGAATAAGACCTCTACCCTCATGCCACTGTTAAAACCAAATTTAAACCCTTTTAATGTGGATAGAAATGGAATAATGTCAGAGTCCATGTTATACGACCCTTCATTCTCGAAAATACCCTCTATTTTTCCGTTATTTACAAAAATCGCATCTTGACCGGAGCGGATGATTAATTTACTGCCTTTTTTAATTTCACGATTGCTCCACTTCCAGAAAATCATATCATCTCTAAATTCTTCCCATTCTACAACATTTGCAAATTGATTTCTGAAGAACCCCATACTGTATCCATCCTTTCAGTTTAGGATTTTGCAAAATTCGATTCCAGTCGCTCCAAAGTGCAATATATAGACGAACTAGACCATTTCGATCTATATATTGTTCATTGAAAGTCGCTTATTGGATTTTTACAAAATCCTCAGTTAAAATGATCCTCTGCTGCCGCTATGCGAATGACCGCCGCTGGTCGTTCCGCCACCACCGCCTGAGCTGCTGCTACTGCTGCTCTTTTCAATCTTCCGTTTCGTTGTCGTTGTGTGAAGATACTGATCTCGATGCTCCAGAACTCCTGAAGCGTTCGAATCCTCGTAGGTCTGCCGATTTACCGTAACCCGACCGCCAGAATTGGAAACCATCTTGCCCACGATCATCGCCGCCAATCCCAGGGCAACCGCCAAATGAAGCCAGCCTTTAAAAAATATACTGTCTGGATTCACCCCTGGACGGATGGCCAAATATTTGTGCGCGCTTAGAATATACTTTTGAAATGCCAGCCCATAGTTACCGTTCGTCAGATCCGGGCTAATCTCATGGCGTATTTTAGTAAGCCTGTCATCATCCAGATACCGTTCTGCCTTATAAAATCCGGCCAAGTACACCTCTCTATTTCTCATATCCATCGTTAAAATGACCGCGTTCCCATGAGATCTGTCATACCCAGGGCCATGGTCATCATAAAAGTCCTGCGTCATTTTCATAACATCCATATTGTCGGGATTGAGAGTAGTATAAATAATAATGTCCGTTTCTCTTTCCGCTCCGTATTGATTAGCCATAGCGTTCAACACATCATACTCTTCCTGATTGAGCAGACCCGCTTCATCATAAATCAATGGCTTCATTTCTGTCGTTGCTGGTTCGCCCTTCATTTCCATAGGAACTGCCAGAAAAGCAGCAAAGAACAACAAGACGGCTATAATCGCTCTATGCTTTTTCAATAAAATCCCCCTCCCATCATCAACCAAGTGATTAACCTCAATGAAAAGAGAGTAATGCCGAAAATGCCTGCAAACCAAGCCGTCACTTTGAACTTGCTAATCGGAGGCTTACCGACTACCTTGCCCGTCTGTCCGTTCATAGCAAACGTATGCTCCAATTGATTATAGTCATAGTGTATGACCCACACCGGGAGCAGGACATAATCCGCTTGTTTTAATGTAGTATCAATTTGCTTTTCCGTATAACTCACGGCCGTATACTCTGACACCGTAGAATGAATATAAGCATCAATATATTCCTTCACTTTTTCTTTAACTCGCGGGAAAAGCTCTTCTTCGTTATAACTGTACTTCTCCGCAATATAACCTGCTAGATATGGCGTTTTAAAGGGTTTTAGCTGATCGTATGGAAAAGGCTCCAATTTATCCATCAGCTCGTCGTTCATTTTCTCCGCAGCATCAATCGGAACCTTTACATAATTCAAACGGATTTTCCGATATACATCAAAATGCTTCGTTTCCGTATATTCGTAGTCTCCGCTCGTATAGGTTCTCACTTGGGTACCTTCACCTTGAACCTCAATTTTATTATGTAATTCATATAACCAGAAGGGCACATACATCCCGGTTATTCCCTTGATTCGGTCTGCTATCATGAACCGGTTCGGCGTCAGACGGCCATTCTTGCACCATTTTTTGAAAGCAGCTATGGCTTCTTCCTTACTGATTGAAAAAGGAATAACCTGCGCTGGAGCCAGCTTCCCAGTCAGTCGATCCCCGAGAACCACGGCAGAACCACAAAAACTGCACACCGTTGCACTCGTCTCCACTTCGGTCATAATCACTGCTCCGCAGTTATTACAATGATACTCATGGGCCTCATCTTCTGAAAAAATACGATTTATCAGAGGATCAGGAATAGATTCGATATTGTCCTCTCTTCCGCAACTATGACAGGATAACATCCTTGTCTCACCGTCAAAGACCATGCCGCTGCCGCAGTTTGGGCATTTGTATTCGATAACCGGCATCTGCTCACCTCTTCATGTAGATACTGTTATGATTCCTTATGGTTGATTTTTTCTTTGATCGCAGCCAGTTCATCTTCTGCATTCGTACTCTTCTCGTATTGTGCAAATAAAGCATCCAGGTCGTCCTTCGTTCCTGCCCGAAGCTCGGCTATAGCCATCGCTTCATCATACGCTCTGTTCACCTGTTCTTCCATAACTTCGAAAGCAGAATTCTTGCTGCCCATAGAGTTCAAGGTTTGCTGCGCTTTGGCAATCGCCATCTTCCCTTTAAGTTCAGCGCGCCGTGCTTCTAGTTGCCCCATATCGGACACCAACTTCTCCTGCATTTGTTTCATATTTACGGCGTTTGTCGAAGCTAAATCATAGGACGTTTGTAATTGTTCCAATTTCTCCGCCTGCAAACCTTTTCTCTCCAGAAACTTTCGAGCTTCCTCTTCATTACCAGCTTCCACAGACTTACTGGCATAATGCTGGAGCTTTTTGATTTCGGCTTTGCATTCATCCAGTGCTCTTTTTGCCCTTCTCTCATCAGCCAACACTGAGGCCGTCTCCGCTTTCACCTTGCCTAGATCACTGTTTAAATTCCGCATATAATCGTCAATGGTTCTCTCCGGGTCTCCCACCTTATCCACTAAGGCGTTAACATTCATTTTCATAATATCCCTAAACCTCGACAAAATTCCCATGATGACCTCCTTCGAAAGGACTACATTCCACCATATCATACATCAAATCCGGTAAAAAATGTTCATCATAGCTCTATATACTGGCCCACAGATCACTTTCGGATGTGTGTTCGTTTTATTATAAAAGCAAAGGGTCCAAAAACCCGCGACAGATTTTTGAACCCTTCTATTTATTGTTCCTGATTATAGTTCTTCATAGAACTTGGGGTCCTGACCCCATATCCGCCCATCCTCACTGCTAAATGCCGAAATCACGTTCATTTCCTCTGTAGACAACTCAAAATCAAAAATATCCAAATTCTCCGTCTGGTGTTTTAAAGAAGAGGCCTTAGGGATCGGGATCGCTCCAAGTTGGATATGCCAACGTAAAATCGCTTGTGTAGTCGTTTTACCATGAGCAGCAGCAATTTCCCCAATCTTTTCATTCTCCAGTATGCTGTGACCACGCCCCAAGGGGCTCCACGATTCGGTCACGATGCCCTGTTCAGCATCTTTTGCACGCTGGTGCTCCTGATTAAACAATGGATGCAATTCAACTTGATTGATGCTCGGGGCGACACCTGTTTCCCGAATTAAACGTTCATTATGCTCGGGCAGAAAATTGCAGACCCCGATGGAACGAATATAGCCCCTTTTCTTCGCCTCAATCAACGCCTGCCAGGCTTCAACATATCGATCAATTTGGGGATTCGGCCAATGGATCAGATAAAGATCATAATAGTCCAGACCTCCTCTATATAATGACTCTTCGATCGTTACAATGGCTTCTTGGTAAGCATGTCGGCGACCCGGTAGTTTGGAGCAAATCAACAATTCCTCTCTGGGCACAGAGCTCTGCCGGACCGCTTTCCCGACAGCCCCCTCATTTTCATAGTTGAACGCTGTGTCGATCAGACGGTAACCTGCATCAATTGCGCCGGTAATCGCCTGTACTCCATCTGCACCCTTAAATCCAACAGTCCCAAATCCAATGACGGGCACTTTAGTGCCATCATTCAATGCCTTCTTCGGAATTTGATGGTTCATATTAACAGCCTCCTTTACTATTCTCATATACCATAACACCTCTTTAATCCTCAGGCAAAATATAGAAATTCATTTCGTTCCCTATATATGTATATACCCACTAGCTTGTAAATTCTCTACCAAGTTCTCTGTGTGCTAAATCAAAAAGCGCCTGATCCCCATTGAAATCATACTTGAAGTCAAAGGAGTCAGGCACTTGTATACCACTACCAGATCATATATTCCACTTCATGCTTGATGGCTTGGTTGTCCAACACAAAGTTGAAGTGTCTGTGTTTTTATTTCAAGCCTTTCCATACCCAGTTCTCTACCTCTGGCAAATCAATACCCTCTTCGCGAATGAATTGATGATGTTTCTTAACCGTAGCATCCATTTCATCCACAATGTTGGTGTACTTCTCAGCGTCAGGTAAGTTGAGGACAGCTTCCTTCACTAAGTCAAAACGATCCATTTGATTCAATACACGCATATCAAATGGTGTCGTAATATCGCCATTCTCACGGTAACCATGTACATGCAAGTTATGGTTGTGACGATCAAAGAACAGATCTTTGATCAGACCTTCGTAACCATGGAAAGCGAAAACAACTGGCTTGTCTTTTGTGAAAAAATGATCAAACTCGGCGTCGGATAATCCACGCGGGTCTAGTTTTTGACTTCTCAGTTTCAGCAAATCTACCACGTTGATGTACCGAATCTTCAAGTCAGGCAGTTTTTCATGCAAAATGGAAATCGCAGCTAAACTTTCAATAGTTGGCTCTGTACCAGCAGAAGCAATGACAAGGTCAGGTTCCCCACCTTGATCTGTACTTGCCCAATCAATAATCTTCAACCCTTTGTCCACCAATTCTTTCGCTTCATCAGCACTAAACCATTGTGGACGTGGGTGTTTAGACGAAACAATCAAATTGATCTTTTGACGGTCATTTAAAATGGTGTCGAAAACAGCCAACAATGAATTGGCATCCGCTGGCAGATACTCCCGAATAAATTCTGGTTTTTTATCAGCCAAATGACCTAACAAACCTGGATCTTGGTGTGTATACCCATTATGATCCTGTTGGAACACTGTTGAGGTTGCTACGACATTCAATGATGGGATATCTGCACGCCATCCTTGATCCGTTGCTTTACGCAGCCACTTAAAGTGTTGGGTGATCATCGAGTCAACCACACGCAGGAAGGCTTCGTAACTTGCAAAGAAACCATGACGACCTGTTAATACATAACCTTCCAGCAATCCTTCAGCTTGGTGTTCGGATAATTGAGAATCAATTACGCGACCATAGGATGATAAGAATTCATCATTAGGTTCAATAATTTGGTCCATCCATTGGCGTTTGGTTACTTCAAAAACAGGAGCCAAGCGGTTAGACATCGTTTCATCCGGTCCGAAGATTCTGAAATTACGATTTTCTTCATTTAAAAGAACCACATCTTTAACGTATTTCCCTAAAACCGACATATCTTGCGCAATCACTTTACCAGGTACGGAATTATCCAGCGCATAGTTACGGAAATCCGGTAATTTCAAGTCTTTAATGAGGTTACCCGCATTCGCAACAGGGTTCATTCCCATACGTTTATCGCCTGTAGGCAGGATTTCAGCAAGCTCAGAGTTTAAACGACCGTTTTCGTCGAACAATTCCTCTGGTCTATAGCTATTCAGCCATTCTAACAAAGCAGGTGCGTGTTGCATATTCTTTTGATCAACCGGAATTGGAACCTGATGGGCACGGAATGAATTTTCATTCGGCACGTTGTCCCATTCCTTCGGACCTGTCCAGCCTTTAGGTGAACGGAATACAATCATCGGCCACGCCGGACGAGTAAGGTCATTATTTTCACGTGCATTCTTTTGAATAGCTTCAATCTTCTCGATGGCCGTATCCAATACTTTCGCCATTTCTGGATGCATGTGATCCGGATTTTCACCTTCAACAAAGAACGGCTCCCAACCCAAACCTTTAAAGTAGGAGGTCAATTCTTCTTTCGATTGACGAGACATAATCGTTGGGTTACTAATCTTAAAGCCATTCAAGTGCAAGATTGGCAGCACTGCACCATCCGTGATGGGGTTGATAAATCTGTTAGAGAACCACGAAGCGGCTAATGGGCCCGTTTCAGCTTCGCCATCACCAATAACAACAGCCGAAATCAGATCAGGATTATCTAAAATGGCACCTACACCATGAGAAAGGGAGTAGCCTAATTCTCCACCTTCATGGATAGATCCAGGTGTTTCAGGAGCAGCGTGTGAAGCAATACCGCCAGGGAAAGAGAATTGCTTGAACAATTTCTTCATACCTGGGATATCTTGCGTAATTTGCGGATAGATTTCAGTGTAACTTCCATCCAGATAAGAATTTGAAACCATAACCTGGCCGCCGTGACCAGGACCTTCAATATAAAGCATGCTCAAATCATATTTATTAATAACACGATTTAGATGCGCATAAATAAAGTTTTGACCCGGAATTGTGCCCCAGTGTCCAATAGGCTTAACCTTCACATCTGAATCTTTTAAAGGCTCTCTCAACAAAGGATTATCTTTTAAATAAAGCTGACCTACCGAAATGTAGTTCGTTGCACGCCAATATGCATCAAGTTTATCCAAATATGTTTTAGATGAATAATCTGCTAACACGGGTGATAATGACATTGTGTCCACTCCCTAAGTAGTTTTGTTTGTAATTTATTTCCGGAAATTTCATCTACATGTACATCATAACGCTACCCCAATTTAATTCAACCTTTTTCACAAGTGATACGGTCCAATTTTGTGAAATTTTGAACATACTATGAAATATAAATTAAAAAGACAGTAAAAAAGCTCTTACATTAAAATATATAGAAGTATAAACCAATAAAATTTGTAATAAACGAGGTAATTGCAGGCTTCAATCCTTTTTTCAAAACCATAAAAAAAAGACCGGAGAATTCTCCAGTCTTATCATTAGTGAACCGATACAAAGGTATTAAATTTCAAATATTTGTAATGAAATCGCATATGAGAAAACTCAAATGGCGTACCGTTATCTAAAAAGAACACACCTTCCATAATACCTACAGGCTCATTTTCATTTAAATGTAGCAGCTTTTGATCATTCTCTTGAGACGGTTCTGCAAAAATGGATAAAAAAGATTTGGTGACGGCCAAGTTCCGCGAGTCTTCCAAATAATTAAAAATGGACCCCTCGATAATTGTCTGATTTAAATTCTGGACAATTTTAATGGGGATATAGCCCGTTTCAATCATAAAAGGATCATCATCAAACAGACGTAAGCGAACAATTTTGTAAACAAAATCATGAGTCTCCAAGAACAAATCGCGCTGTAACTCTTCTGTTGGCGGAATGACCTCAAAACTCAATACTTTGATCTTAGGCTTTTTACCATGCATTTGAAAATTATCAGTGACCCCTAGATTAGAGCCTTCGTAGTTAAAGATAGATTCATTTCTTATGTATAATGGATTAATAAATGTCCCGGAACCTTGTTTTTTGAAAATAATTCCGACATTCTCCATTTTAGTCAGAGCACGTTTAATTGAACTACGACTAACCTGGTACGTCTCACTAAGACTACGTTCATCTGGCAATCTCATATCCGCAAACTTTCCCGCAAAAATTTTCATCTTGAGATCGTCAATAATTTGCTTATAGACAAATTGTGTCATAAAGTACTCCTCTTTCAGGTCTTCTATAACTCTATATAGTTTACCATAACTTGCCCATTTCATCTCATGTTTGTTTCTGTTTGCTGAGCGGGCTTTCAGCGGATAGGAAGCGCCGTCGCTTTTACTTTACATCTCTATGCATAATACCATGATTACACATATATAACACCACTGAACGCACCTGCAAAACAGCAGAAAATACAGAACCCCCACCTTAGCATCAGTAATAAGACCAAGCCTGTTTCCAACCTTGAGGGATGTTTGACTAGACCAGGCTAAAATCCTTGAATACATTGTTATTATTCATCTTGTTCAAACGTTTTCTAATAAGAATGGTGGGGGGGAGATCATATTGGCTATCCGCTACAGCGTCATCATTCCAACCTATAATCGAGCCCAGCAATTGTTGCTCACACTCGCTTCATTTGAGACACAAACCTATCCAAAGCAACTATTCGAAGTCATTGTAGCTGATGACGGTTCTACAGACGGAACGAAAGAAATGGTCGAAGGCTTCAAAGCATCCTATCCTCTTATCTATGTGTCACATCAGGAACAACGCGGTCGATCTGCCGTTCGAAATTTGGGACTGCGCCGTGCAAAAGGGCTATACATCATCTTCTGCGACGCTGACTTTGTAGTATTACCGGAATTCATTAGGATCGTGAGCCGTTATCACCGTAAATATCCCAAGTCCGTGCTCTCAGGCATTCCTCACTCATGGGACGATGCTTTTACCCATTATTACCCTGACTTTTCTCCTGAAGAAAAAGAACAATGTCGCAACATACTTACGCAGTCCAACTTATGGAATGCTGACTATGAAGCAGCGAACGAAATTACTCCGATCATAACGCCTGAAGATATCCTTCATCAAACGGGTGCACTGTCTAAAGTAGTTAGTCCCACAAGAGTCCCCCCCAATACGCAGAAACAATTTGCCACAACGGATGTCGCTCCCTGGATGCTGCTGGTTACTCGTTGTGTAGCCATCAGACGCAGCCACTTGATTCGTATTGGAGGTTTCAATGAACGGTTTGTGCTGTATGGACTCGAAGACTGGGACCTCGGCTATAGACTGCATCGCTTGAAGATCCCTTTTTATTGCATCAAAGAGGTGGTCGGATATCATCAGGAACATCCAACCTATCTTAGAGGTAACGTTTTAAATACAGAAAATCTGAGAATCATGTATGAAACTTACGGATTCAATGACTCCTCGTTAAATTTATTTGCCCTTATCCCTCCATCCGAGGATTTTGAGACCTACAAAAATACGTTGCGGGTATTGCGCAGGGGATTCCGCTCTAGGTTAACACGCTCATCAGCACTGTTATTAAGAAGAACATTACGCATTGCAGCCAAACAGTTCTACGATCAAAGCCATACTCATGCATACAAAAAATCATTACACTTGATAAAAAAGAAAGCAGAGAACCGGAAAAGTCGAGTCGCTTACGTGTTACGAGAAATGCTGGTGAAGTCTGAAAAGCTGGTGGAATAATAGTTACTCATTTACAGCGTGCAAAATCGTATGTATTGCATCCTCCTTACGGGATAAAAAAACTCCTCCATAAAGGTGCGAGCCCAACTTGGCAAGCAGCTTTATGGAGGAGGAGTCGCCATGTCCGGAGATAACGACAAGAATTGTCGTTACTAGTTTACTATTCCTCTGATAGTCCAGCATGCTTTCTGATTATTCATTACATATGAGTTTTACCAACTGCTAAGAACTCAATATTTTAATGCTATCATCGCACCAGCTAATTAAACTGCTAAACTGACTTTTACCATAGCTCATTGTGATCATCCAATATTTGTGATTATGGTCTTTATGCTCTACGTTGATAAGCCAACGTTCAAGTTCTTCAAAAATATGCAAGCTTTCCACTAGCTTTTCTTTATACTCCTGTATGTGCTTTATAATCGTTTCAGGCGAAGAATTCCCGCCAAAAAACACCCTCAACAGCAGCTCATTTTTTTTAAGCATCACCACATGCTCCATGGGCTGAGAAAGCCAGTCTGACAACGTCTGCCTTCCCTGATCGGTAATGCTGTAGAGTTTCTTGTCAGGCTTTCCTTTCTGTCGAATAACCTCGACTGCAATATCTTTTCGATCCAGTAGCTCTGCCAGGCTGGGATAGATCTGACCATAGTTCTCATTCCAAAAGTAACTAGTGCTTTGCTCCATATGTTGCTTTACATCATAACCGGTATGAGGACCCAGACTCAGAATGCCTAATACCGCAAACATTGTATTGGTTTTTCCTGACTGTCTCGCCATTATATATTGTGCCTCCTGTTACCTCTAGCAAATCTCCGTAGTATGTCATGCTTTCATTAGACTAGACATAATTATAGCCCATTTAAACTAGCTTCACATCTCTCTATATATTATTTAAATATATATTATTATAATAATTAGTGTTGACAGGGGTTTATCATCGTTTTATATTAACGATATCAACAAAATACCAATGAGCTTGCCAAGCTGAAGCCTTGGATACAGATATCATAAAGAATTCCAAGACATCGCTTGGTTAAATCTTAATAAGGAGATATCAGACCATGACCATGATCAGTGTAAATTATCCCGCAGGCCGCATAACGCTTGAACAGCGCCGTCTTTTGGCAGAAGGTTTGACGGATGCAGTTCTCGTTCCAGAGGTAGGTCAATATTGTCCGCCAGCAAGAGAAGGGTTTCAGGTCCATTTCAACGAACGTCCAATAGATTACATGGCAATTGGTGGGCAATTGCTGTCGGATCAGCCAGAACGTGATGTAATTACTGTCAATGTTCTGGTGATGGATGGTGACTGGCCTAACGACGTTCGCAAAAAAGTGCTTGAGAATATTCTTGGCAGTTTGACTAAAGTACTTGGTGTACCGGAACCATCCCCAACTTGGTGGGTATCCTTCCAGGTCATTGAAGAAGGCAGCTGGGGTTCTCGCGGCAGCGTGCTCTCCATTCTAGACCTGCTGGATTCAGGAGTCTTTACTGAGGAGAAAATTAAGGCTATCAAGCAAAATATTACACGGGTAACACCGGGAAATCTAACGAAAAAACACCCATAAGGGTGTTCTTCATTTTTCCAAAGAAACATCCTGCAGTTTACGTAATCTTAATGGCTAGCCAAATCATGCTCCAAAGCTTGAAGAGAAAGGCTATCCCTCGTACTGCCTCCCTCTCCCGGTCTCATATCAAAAATACGATCGACAAATCGATTGACATCCAGCAGCATTGCTTTTCGTTCCTCCAAGGTTACACGCGGCACCGAGCAAAGAAGCTTAATCTCGGCATCCGAAAACTTGGCGAACCCAAACAAATTATCGTTAGCCGCGTAGAGCATATCTTTCTGACGTGATATGCGAATATAATCTTCTGAAGATCCTGTTGTAAAAATCGAGTAGGCTCTCTTGCCCTCAAGCCCATATACACCATCAGAAGAGCGTATGAGTCCTGTTGTGAACACTCTATCTATATATCCTTTAATAACAGCGGGAAATCCGCCCCACCATACCGGTGAAATAATAATCAAGGCATCTGCCCACAATAAATCCTCCTGTTCTTTTACTATCTCCTCTGGCAATACGTTAGTGACCTTAGCCTCTAAATCCTTTAAGCCTACCATCGGATTAAATGACATTTGAATTAAATCTTTTACCTTAACATTCGCCCCTCGTACGTTTAAATGAGCGATCACCTGCTCCAAAATCGCTTTGTTAAAGCTCTTAGCATAAGGGTGACCGTATAAAATATTAATGTTCATCTTCTTCGCCCCAGAATATTTTCAGATGGCTTGTCAAAGCTTTAATGCTAATGTAATGTTAAGCCAATGGTATCGAAACAACAAGTAGGCATATTTATAGTATATACTATCAAAAATCATACTAATTGATTTCATAGGACTTTCTGGAATACAAATGATGAGGAGATGGCACAAATGAGTGAAAATCTGAATTATTTTATAGATTGCCCCTTAACAAAGGTTCAGAAAATCATTGGCGGCAAATGGAAAATAGTGATTTTATGGTTTCTGTCCCGTGGTACCCGAAGATTCGGTGAAATTAAACGCGCCTTTCCTGATATCACACAAGCGATGTTAACCAAGCAGCTAAGAGAATTAGAAGAAGACGGGTTTGTGCATCGCGAAATATTCAGAGAAATCCCTCCCCGGGTTGAATACTCGCTAACAGCTCACGGAGCAAATTTCGTCCCCATATTGCGCAGTATGTATGATTGGGGGGAGGTTCATCTGGAGCACTCGAAAATTAGATGCGTTGAAAAATAGCGATTAAATATACATCCCTTCCTGCCTAGCGTGATCAGACTTTCATCCCTATGTTATAAGTCCATACCAAGTGCATAATGAAAACCCACTATGACCAATTTTGTCAAAGTGGGTTTAATCCTGTTGATATTCATCTTGTCATGTTTATATTCAGTCATGTACCGTTTTTCTAAACCTGGCAGTTCCCATCAACGTGGCTTCACCTTTTCCTCTGGAGGCAAAACAGCTGCCGTTTCGTTTACTGTTGTTTTCCAGTTAATGTTCTCACTTCAATAGGATGCAGATTCGCCTCAATTTGAGCCCGCTGCGGTTCATACCACTCTGGCAGCATTAATTTCTGCCCCAAAGATTCAGCAGGTTCATTATTAGCAAATCCCGGTGGATCTGTAGCAATTTCAAATAGTATGCCGCCCGCTTCTCTGAAATATATCGCATTAAAATATTGGCGGTCTATGATTGGAGTCGGCTGATAGCCATAATGCTGGACTGCGCTTCTCCATTCTTCATGTTGTTCGAAATCTTTTGCACGCCATGCAATGTGATGTACCGTGCCTGCTCCACCAAAGCCTAGACCCATTTTGGCGAGCGGAACATCTACGATGTTGCCGATTTCTCCTACGGACTGATAACGGGCATATTCAGCGTCTTCATCGGTTTTTGTAAATCCGAGTATGCTCTCCAATGCATCCATCGTTCTCTGTGGATTGACGCTAAATAGCACAGCACCTCCAAACCCCTTAATTGCTTTATCAGCCGAAATGCCACCGTAAGACCAAGTACTATTCGCTCCCGCTTCACGTTCAACAAGCTCAAGTCGTAAGCCCTCATTATCCTCGAATTGAAGATATTGTTCAGAAAAACGGCTCGTTTTCGTAACTTGAATATCAAAGCTTTCCAAACGATGTTGCCAAAAATCAAGTGAACCTGGGGGTACCACATACGAGGTTATGCCCACCTGGCCTCCTCCGATTCGTCCTTTGGGAGTTCCTGGTGCAGGGAAAAATGTAATGATCGTTCCAGGACCTCCTGCCTCGTTACCAAAGTACAAGTGGTAAACCTCAGGAGCATCGAAGTTGATTGTTTTCTTCACTAACCGAAGTCCCAGGACGCCGGCATAGAAGTCGACATTTTCCTGCGGATTACCGGCAAAAGCTGTAATATGATGGATACCTGTAGTTTGCAGTGACATATGAAACCCTCCTTTAATCGTAGGAACCTTTATTTTTTGTTGTTAATGGCTTTTAATGACCTAAACATCATGTTTTATCTAAGTAATGCATCGATAGAATATGAACCTGCTCCTGTCAACGTAATACCGATTACGACTGCAATAAGAACTAGCGGATATTCATAGCCATTAGCTGTTGCCCAGATCCCGTTTGGGCCATGTACTTTGAAAATTGCTCCGAGCATAGTCACCGTAATCAACAATGCAGCCAGTGGAGTGAATAGTCCTAAAGCAAATAGAGCTCCTCCCAACAATTCCATCAACCCAGCAGACACTGCCATGAATACTCCGGGCTTAATGCCAATCGATTCCATCCAACCGCCCGTACCCTTTGGACCATAGCCGCCAAACCAACCAAAAAGTTTCTGAGCTCCGTGCCCCACCAATAACAATCCAACCACCAAACGTATCAATAATAATCCACTTGCCAACATAAAAATCATCCTCCATATTATACTCATTTAAAGATTATTAAATTAGAGATATTAGATAAAATTAAATTCATTGTTTAGCGATTTGAGCCTGTTCTTTTTTTAGTTTTTCAGGCGTAACATCGTCTCCATTCGGATCATAAATCGTAGCGTTCAAGAGAATGCTTTGTACAGAACCCCGAAAGATTTGAAGGTATTCTTTGCGAAGATCCATTTGTTCCGTTTTTTCAATTTCAGTCAACCCAACTTCTTTTGCTTTTTTTGCGAGCTGATTAATTCTTTCTAAAATGGTGATCATGTGTATACCTCCCTATTCAAAATTTTCTGGTTATTTATCTTTAATTTATTTATCTTGATATAAAGATATAATATTTTTTTATCCGTGTCAATACTTTTTCGAAAAGAAAATCAATGCTTGGGTTGCTTACGGAGAAAAAGCAGCAGGAACACTTAGAGATACCTTTAAGCTACAAGTTGTGTAAAACCTCTTCAACTCAATTACTAGAGCCATAATAAAAAGCCACCAACCAGAATCACTGGCTGATGGCTTTCTTGTCTTACTTAAATGGAGGCGAGGGGAGTCGAACCCCTGTCCGAAGATAACGACACATAAGCTTCTACGGGTGTAGTGACAGTTTTGATGTCACCCTAGAAACTCCCTGTCACCGGATTCCCTTCGGGTCAGCCTGATTATCTTCTTCAGCTCACCGCAGGCGGAGATGAGACAGCGTATTCCACTATTTGTTAGCCCCTATCCCAGTCACATGGACGATGCTGGGTAGAAGCACGCACACAGTTTCTTAGGCTGCGAAAGCGTAGTTGTTTTGTTGTTTGCCGTTTAATAGGCTTTAGCGTTGATGAAGCGGACGCGTCCCCACTACCCGCTACCCATGCTCGAACTATCCCCGTCGAATCCATAAACGCCCCCTTATTATAAAAGGGCTCCACGGATAAATCCGGAAATACCGGAGCATAAGCATGCATAATATCAAAAGCTGAATTCTAAGATTCAACACTCGAACAAAGTTAAAAGCTTTAAAACTGACTACTTCGTTAGTATAGCATATTACAGGTCATTACGAAACGAAATGAAGCCATTTAAGCCTTATAAAATAGCACCATTACAGGAACAAGTAACTTCTCCACGTAATTTGTACCATACAATAATACAGCAACTTATCTCGCAATTTTCTGTTTCTCACGCAAAGCGCGCTGGATATCACGCTGTGCATCACGTTTAGCGGCAGCATCACGTTTATCATACTGTTTTTTACCTCTACCCAGTCCGAGCAAAAGCTTGGCATAACCATTGCGAACATAAATCTTTAACGGAACAATCGTGTAGCCTTCCTGTTTGGACAATCCGATAAGTTTGCGAATCTGCTCTTTATGCAACAGCAGCTTACGCGTACGGGTCGGATCAGTAGGATTATTACGATTGCCTTGCTCAAAGGGACTGATATGCATATTGTGAATATGAATTTCGCCGTTACGGATCGTAGCAAATGCGTCACTTATATTAGAGCGACCATTCCGTAGAGACTTAATTTCTGTTCCCGTTAGCACCATGCCCGCCTCGTAAGTGTCCTCAATAAAATAGTCATGGGAAGCTTTTTTGTTCTGGGCGAGCACTTTCCCGTCTGCCTTCTTACCCATGAATACCACTCCTTATGAATAACGTAATTCACTCTTGAAATCCAGGCATCAAAATCCGGCTACAAAGAGCCACCTAGAAATATATTGTAACAAATTTCAGATGGTAAAAGCAAGAAAGGTCAAGCCTTCTACATTTCTAACTGCACTTATATCACACTTAAAACCAAGCGGCTTCCATCCAATACAGCAGACAGAAACCGCACGTATACCTATGCTTCAAATCAGCTTCATACACTGCAATGAAAGCTCCAGCCTTCAAAGTAAGTAAGCTCTAGCTACCTACTTCTTCTTTTTCCGCACAAAGCCCGCGGTGCTATTGCCGCCACTTCCGCCCTTATTCTTCCGCTTGCGACGTGCTGCGCCTTCACCGTTTGGTCTGGCATCACTACCTGGTGTAGCTGCTCCGCCGATGAAAATACCGCTGGCAGACGTCTTCTTCCGTCGCTTGCTTGCCCCGGATGCTGGCGAGTTATACCCGCCCTTGCCACTGCCAAAGCCGAAGCTGCTAGCTGAGCCGGCTCCAGCTCCGTTTCCACCGCCGCGCCCTGAACGACCTGCGGTGCTAATACCTCCGCCACCTACGCCTGAACCGGCTTCTTTAGGCTTCCCGGCAGCATCACGACCGCCTTTACGCTCCCTGCCAGCCTTGTCTTTACCACCCTTACGTTCGCGCCCTTCATGGGGTTTGCCTTTACCTCGGCCCTCACCGCCACGCGCAAAACCTCCGCCCTGTCCTGAACCGCCCGTCCGTTCACGGCGTTGCCGTTGCTTCATATCGACAAGTTCAAAGTCAATTGTGTAATCTTCCATGTTCACACGCGCGACGCGAACCTTAACCTCATCCCCAATGCGGAACACCTTGGAGGTGCGTTCGCCAATCAACGCCATATGCTGCTCGTCAAAGTGATAATAGTCGTCCGTAAGCGCACTCAGACGCGTCAGACCCTCCACTGTATTGTCCAACTCAATGAACATCCCAAAGCTGGTTACACTGCTGATGATCCCCTCGAATTCCTCGCCGACCTTGTCCAGCATGTATTCAGCCTTTTTCATCTGCTCTGTATCACGTTCTGCATCCACAGCCACACGTTCACGCTCAGAAGATTGCTGCGCAATATCAGGCATACGTGCAGTCAAATATTCCTGACGCTCGGCTGTTAAAGCCCCGCCATTCTCCAATACCTCACGAATGACACGGTGAATCACCAAGTCAGGGTAACGACGAATCGGCGATGTAAAATGAGAGTAATACTCTGCTGCTAGCCCAAAATGTCCTGTCGTTTCCGCATCATACTTTGCCTGCTTCATCGAACGCAGCATCATCGTGCTAAGCACGGTTTGCTCCTTCGTACCCTGAATATCTTCCAGCAACGTTTGCAGTGCACGGGGATGAATGGAATTTCCTCTACCTTTGATCTGATGCCCAAAATTAGCCGCGAAAGCCATAAAGTTTTGCAGCTTCTCTGGATCTGGGTCCTCATGAATCCGGTACAAGAAAGGTACTTTGAGCCAATGGAAATGTTCGGCTACCGTTTCATTGGCCGCCAACATAAACTCTTCAATAATTTGTTCAGCTATCGTACGCTCTCTCTTCACAATATCTACAGCTTTTCCTTCATTATCCACAATCACTTTAGCTTCATCAAAATCAAAATCAACCGCACCTCGGCGCATTCGATTAGCACGCAGCTTCAATGCCAATTCCTTCATCGTGCCGAATACATCAACGAGATCCTTGTACCGTTCCATCAGTTCAGCATCTTCCTCTTCGAGGATTTTGCGAACGTTAGTGTACGTCATCCGTTCCTTCGTTTTAATCACACTGGTGAAAATATCATGCTTTACAACCTTCATATGCTCATTGAATTCCATCTCACAGGATAAAGTCAGTCGATCCACCTGTGGATTCAAAGAACATATTCCGTTCGAAAGTCGATGTGGAAGCATAGGAATGACACGGTCAACCAAATACACGCTACAACCGCGGTTATATGCCTCCTGATCCAGCTTAGAGTTCTCACGCACATAATACCCTACGTCGGCAATATGAACGCCCAGACGGTAGTTCCCGTTCGGCAAGCGCTCTACATTTACAGCATCATCCAGGTCTTTAGCATCCTCACCATCAATGGTAACAATGATCTTATCACGCAAATCGCGCCGTCCCTGACGTACAATCTCTTCTTCCGTAATCGCGTCGGGAGCATTCTCCGCTTCCTCTGTAACTTCATCTGGAAAAGCTTCCGGAAGCTGATGCTTGCGAATAACTGACAAAATGTCGACGCCCGGATCATCCTTATGACCCAAAACTTCCAACACTTCGCCTTCCGCCGCTGCTCGTCCTTCTGGATAGCTCACAATACGCACAACGACCTTTTGACCGTTTACGGCTCCATTGAAGCTTGTTTTTGGAATGAAAATATCCCGGTTAATACGCTTATCATCCGGCAGAACGAAACCATATGCTTCGTGGCTCTGAAACACGCCTACTACTTGAAGCACTGCACGCTTCACGATCCGTACAACTTCACCTTCTAATCGACCGCCCACAGGTCCCTTCGAGGACACTCTTACCAGTACCGTATCTCCATTCATCGCACTTTTTAAGTCGTTCGCATGAATATATACATCCGGGTGCTCCCGGTCCTCTGGAATCAGAAAGGCAAATCCCTTGGCATGAGCCTGCAAACGCCCACGCTGCAAATCCATCCGTTCCGGCACGCCATAACGGTTTGTGCTGGTCAGCAGGATTTTCCCCTCTTCCTCCAAGGAATTCAAGAGCTTAAGAAATTCACGGAAATCCTCCGCATCCTTAATATCAAAGTGCTGCTCCAGCTCCTGGTAAGTCATGGGTTTGTATGCAGTCTCGCGCATAAAATCGAGTAGTTGTTGCTCTGTTATCATAATATTGTCCACCTCGGGTGACCTTTAATTTTCAGTAATAAATCCGCATGTCCTTGTTCCTGATACAAGGCTCTTAATATACTCATACCCTAGTATACACGAATTTAATCGACGGCATCCCTGCCTGTCCAAAATCTAAAAAAAGCCCCCGTTTCCCGCGAAACGAAGGCTTAAGGTACATATTTATCTTATTTTGCAAAAAATGCAACTAAAACAGAAACGATCATAAAACCCGCACCCAAAACAGCAGTTGCACGTTGTAAAATCAAATCCATACCGCGAGCTTTTGTTTTGCCGAACAGATGCTCAGCACCGCCAGAGATGGCACCGGACAAACCTGCGCTTTTCCCCTTTTGCAGTAAAACAACCGCAATAACAGCAATCGAGAACACAACGAGCAGCACTTTCAAAAAGATTTCCATGAAAAATCCCACCTCCTGAGCTTATACATCTGTTTTGCAAAACAACACAGCCTCTTTTATGAAAACATGTACATATCATGTTATAAATAGCCGGAAATTAACGCAAAACACTATTTTTATTCTACCACAGCTTCCAGTAGATAACAACAGTTATACAAGTCACTCAGCCATTAAGCCTTTGCAAAGTTATGTATTCTCATACACATCCATAATAACAAAAAAACAGACCTGCCCGCGGTGGCGAGTAGGTCTGTTTTTTAATGCGTAAAAGCTTTGAGCGTTCAGACTTCGTGATCATGAACCATGAGTCAGAGGCGCCATCAGCATTTTTGCGCAATATTATTTTTTCAGGTTGTAGAAAGATTTCAGGCCGTGGTATTGAGCCAGCTCACCCAGTTGATCCTCAATGCGGAGCAATTGGTTGTACTTCGCAATACGGTCAGTACGGGAAGGAGCACCTGTTTTAATTTGGCCAGCATTTGTTGCAACAGCGATATCAGCGATTGTGCTGTCTTCGGATTCACCGGAACGGTGAGAAATAACAGCTGTGTATCCTGCGCGTTTAGCCAATTCGATAGCATCGAAAGTTTCAGTCAGCGTACCGATTTGGTTTACTTTGATCAGGATGGAGTTACCGATGTTTTCATCGATACCTTTAGCCAGACGCTCTGTGTTTGTTACGAACAGGTCGTCACCAACCAATTGGATTTTGTTGCCCAATTTTTCAGTGAGCAATTTCCAACCTTCCCAGTCATCTTCGGAGCAACCATCTTCAATAGTGATGATTGGGTATTTATCAACCCAAGAAGCAAGCAGGTCAACGAACTCAGCAGAAGTGAAGGATTTGCCTTCGCCTTCCAAAGTGTATTTTCCATCTTTGAAGAACTCAGTGGAGGCAACGTCCATACCGAGGAATACGTCAACACCTGGTTTGTAACCAGCTTTTTCGATCGCTTCGATAATAGTGGACAGAGCTTCTTCGTTAGATTTGAAGTTAGGAGCAAAACCACCTTCATCACCAACAGCTGTGTTCAAACCTTTGGAGTTCAGTACGGATTTCAGGTTGTGGAAGATTTCTGCGCCTACACGCAGAGCTTCTTTGAATGTAGGAGCGCCTACAGGCAGAACCATGAACTCTTGTACGTCAACGTTATTGTCGGCATGAGCGCCACCGTTAACGATGTTCATCATTGGCACTGGCAATTGTTTAGCATTGAATCCGCCCAGGTAAGTGTACAGTGGCAAGCCCAGAGCTTCAGCAGCAGCGCGAGCTACAGCCATGGATACAGCCAGAATTGCGTTTGCACCCAATTTACCTTTGTTATGTGTACCATCCAATTTGATCATCAGCGTGTCGATTTCTACTTGGTTCACAGCATCCAAGCCGATTACTTCAGGAGCAATAATTTCGTTCACGTTTTTAACAGCTTGCAGAACGCCTTTACCCAGGTAACGGGATTTATCGTTATCACGAAGCTCTACAGCTTCGTGAGCGCCTGTGGAGGCACCGGAAGGAACGATAGCACTACCGATAGCACCGGATTCCAGATATACTTCAACTTCAACCGTTGGGTTACCACGGGAGTCGAGGACTTCGCGAGCGTACACGTCAGAAATAATAGTCATTTGTACTTAATCTCCTTTGTGAATCATGATTTATTGGTCAAGCCTATACTTATTAAATCAAGCTTACTTGCGGGATGCAATCATAGATTTTCCTGTCATTTCCGCAGGTTGCGGAAGTTGCATCAAATCCAGAAGCGTTGGAGCTACGTCAGCCAGTATTCCATGCTCACGCAAAACGATATTTTCGTCAGTCAAAATGAACGGAACCGGATTAGTTGTGTGAGCTGTGAACGGACGTCCCTGCTCATCAATTTCCATATCCGCGTTACCATGGTCAGCAATGATAATAACCACGCCGCCTTTGGCTTTAACCGCATCTACAACACGTCCAACACATTCATCCGTCGTCTCTACCGCCTTAATTGTTGGCTCCAGCATACCGGAGTGTCCAACCATATCCGGATTGGCAAAGTTCAGGATAATCGCATCATGCTTGTCGGCTTCGATTTCCTTAACAGCAGCATCCGCTACTTCATACGCACTCATTTCTGGCTGCAAGTCATATGTAGCCACTTTAGGCGAGTTGATCAAAATACGAGTTTCGCCAGGAAGCTCCACATCACGTCCGCCACTGAAAAAGAAAGTAACGTGCGGATATTTTTCAGTCTCAGCAATACGCAATTGCTTTTTGTTGTTTTGAACCAACACTTCACCAAACGTGTTATCCAGGTTTTTCGGTTCATAAGCTACAAAGCCTTCAACCGTTTCGCTGAACAACGTCAGGCAAACAAAGTGCAAATCTTTAGGCAATTTCGGGCCACGGTCAAAACCACGGAAGTCCGCGTTTGTAAATACCTGAGACAGTTGAATCGCACGGTCAGGACGGAAATTGAGGAAGATAACAGAGTCATTGCTTTCGACCAGCCCTACAGGACTTCCGTCAGCCTTCACAATAACCGTTGGCTCCACAAATTCGTCGAACACTGATTTTTCATACGATTCTTTCAATGCTTCCATTGGATCTGTGTATTGAGGGCCTTCTCCGTATACGATTGCACGGTAAGATTTCTCCACACGTTCCCAACGTTTGTCGCGGTCCATAGCATAATAGCGTCCTTGTACAGTCGCAATTTTGCCTACGCCCACTTCTTGAATTTTGGCGATCAGTTGCTGCATGAAGCCTACGCCGCTGTCAGGCATAACGTCGCGTCCATCCATGAAAGCATGAATGTACACTTCAGTTAAGCCTTCTTTTTTCGCCAAGTCCAGCATAGCGAACAGATGGCTGATATGGCTATGCACGCCGCCGTCAGACAACAGTCCGTACAGGTGAAGTTTCGTGTTGTTCTTCTTAGCATGTTGCACTGCTTTAACCAGTGTTTCATTGTCGTAGAACTCGCCGTCACGAATGGACTTCGAAATACGAGTCAAGTCTTGATATACAATTCGGCCTGCGCCGATGTTCAAGTGACCTACTTCGGAGTTACCCATTTGTCCTTCAGGCAGACCCACTGCTTCGCCAGAAGCCGTCAGCGTTGTATGAGGATACTGTTGTAAATACCGGTCGTAATTCGGTTTGTTGGCCTGCGCAACCGCATTACCTTCTACGGTGTCACGCAATCCGAACCCGTCCATAATAATTAAAGCTACCGGTTTTGGTGCTGTCATCTTACTTCGCCCCCTCAACAAGCGCGATGTACGACGCCGGTTGAAGACTGGCACCGCCCACAAGCGCGCCGTCGATATCGCTTTGACCCAGGTACTCAGTAACATTTTCAGGTTTTACACTGCCACCATACTGAATACGTACAGCATTTGCTGTATTTTCATCATACAGCTCTTTAATCAGACTACGGATATAGGAAATCACTTCATTCGCATCCTGCGAAGTGGAGGATTTGCCTGTTCCGATGGCCCAGATTGGCTCATAAGCAACAACTACTTGTGCAGCCTGATCCTTAGCCAAACCAGCAAAAGCTGCTACAGTTTGCACTTTTACAACCTCTTTAGTTTGTCCAGCTTCACGATCTTCCAGCTTTTCGCCTACACATACGATTGGAGTCAGGTCATGACGGAATGCCGCATGAACCTTTTTGTTCACCGTTTCGTCTGTTTCATTAAAATATTCACGACGCTCGGAGTGTCCGATCACAACGTAGTCTACGCCCAGATCTTTCAGCATTCCACCGCTAATTTCACCTGTAAATGCACCATCTTCTGCAAAATGCAGGTTTTGTGCGCCAATTTTAATAGACGTGCCTTTTACTGCTTCAACCAGAGCAGGAAGATTCGTAAATGGTGCGCAAATCACGCTTTCCACTCCTGCAACCTCTGCTTTGCCTTTGATCTCTTCGATGAAAGTTTTAGCTTCTGGTACGGTTTTAAACATCTTCCAGTTACCCGCGATAATCGGTGTTCTCAATGGTTTCAACTCCTAACTATTAGGTGCCCTAAAGCTTTATTCACGCATAGTGCGTTTGATTATTTATCGTTCAGTGCAACAACACCCGGAAGTGCTTTGCCTTCCATAAATTCCAGAGATGCGCCGCCGCCAGTGGAGATATGATCCATTTTGTCAGCCAAGTGGAATTTTTCAGCCGCAGCCGCTGAATCACCGCCACCAATGATGGTGTATGCTTCAGTTGTTGCGCAAGCTTCCGCTACTTCACGAGTACCACCAGCGAAAGGTTCGATTTCAAATACACCCATTGGTCCATTCCAAACAACCAATTTGGAGTTTTTGATAACATCTGCATAGATTTTACGTGTTTTCGGTCCGATGTCCACGCCTTCCCAATCTGAAGGAATGCCGTCGATATCCACAATGTTTGTGTTCGCCGTAGCGCTGAAATCGTCAGATACCACAATATCAACCGGAAGGTAGAAGTTTTTGCCGAGCTTCTTCGCTTTTTCGATAAATCCAAGAGCTACGTCCAATTTGGATTCATCCAGTAGGGATTGACCCACTTCATGACCTTGAGCTTTGAAGAATGTATAAGCCAAACCGCCACCAATGATTACGTTATCTGCAATATTCAGCAGGTTGTCGATCACGTCGATTTTGTCTTTTACCTTGGAACCGCCGATAATGGCTGTAAAAGGACGATCTGGGTTTGAAAGAGCTTTACCGATTACAGACAATTCTTTCTCCATCAGCAGGCCGGAAACAGCCGGAAGAAGATGCGCGATACCTTCTGTGGAAGCATGAGCACGGTGTGCTGCACCAAATGCGTCATTCACGAAAACGTCTGCCAATTCAGCAAATTGCTTCGCCAATTCAGGATCATTCTTTTCTTCTCCTGCATAGAAACGTACATTTTCAAGCAACAGCACGTCGCCGTTTTGCAGTTCAGCCACTTTCGCTTTAACAGCTTCGCCTACCGATTCGTCCACTTTAACTACTGGTTTTTTCAGCAGCTCAGACAAACGTACGCCAACAGGAGTCAGACGCATGGATTCAACAACCTGACCTTTTGGACGTCCAAAGTGACTCGCCAAAATAACTTTTGCACCTTTTTCAATCAGGTAGTTAATGGTTGGCAAGGTTTCACGAATACGCTTGTCATCCGTAATTTTACCGTCCTCAACCGGAACGTTAAAATCTACACGAACAAACACCCGTTTTCCATTCAGTTCTATATCACGTACGCTCTTTTTGTTCATCTCCATATTCCTCCGCACCCTTATAATTTTACGAATCAGGAATTCAAGGCACATTTGATATATAAAGAGCGGAAACAATAACCTGTTTCCGCTCTATGATGTTGCTCAATAAGACTGTTCTTATTTAGCCAGTTTTGCGAAGTATTCCAACGTGCGGATCAATTGTGCAGTGTAAGACATTTCATTGTCATACCAAGCTACAGTTTTCACCAGTTGTTTGTCGCCAACAGTCAGAACTTTAGTTTGAGTTGCATCAAACAAAGAACCGAAAGTAAGACCTTTGATGTCGGAAGAAACGATTTGATCTTCAGTGTATCCATAAGTTTCAGGATCGGATGCTTCTTTCATCGCAGCGTTGATTTCTTCAGCAGTTACGTTTTTCTCCAGAACTGTTACCAGCTCAGTCAGGGAACCTGTAGGTACTGGAACACGTTGAGCCGCGCCATCCAATTTACCTTTCAACTCAGGGATAACCAAACCGATTGCTTTAGCAGCACCAGTTGTGTTAGGGATGATGTTTTCAGCTGCTGCACGAGCACGACGGAAGTCACCTTTAGCATGTGGAGCATCCAAAGTGTTTTGGTCGCCAGTGTAAGCATGAATTGTAGTCATCAAACCTTCAACGATACCAAATTTATCTTGCAGTGTTTTAGCCATAGGAGCCAGGCAGTTTGTTGTGCAAGAAGCACCGGAGATTACAGTTTCAGTTCCGTCCAGAATTTCATGGTTTACGTTGTAAACGACAGTTTTCATGTCGCCAGTAGCTGGAGCGGAGATAACAACTTTTTTAGCGCCGCCTTTCAAATGTTTCTCAGCAGCTTCTTTAGTTGTGAAGAAACCTGTACATTCCAGAACGATGTCTACACCCAGGTCTCCCCAAGGCAGTTCTTCAGGGTTGCGGTTAGCCAAAACTTTAACTTCTTTACCGTTTACTTTGAAGAAGCCGTCATGTACTTCTACTTGTCCTTGGAAATTACCTTGTGTTGTATCATATTTCAACAAATGTGCCAACATTTTGGAATCTGTCAAGTCATTGATTGCTACTACTTCAATACCTTCCACATTTTGAATCCGGCGGAAAGCAAGGCGTCCAATACGTCCGAAACCGTTAATACCAACTTTAACTGTCATGAGTGAGTTCCTCCCAAAGTTCGTTTAGTTTAGTTTTATATATTCAAGACAGACCCGAAAGCCCGTCAAGACAACATTATTCATAAATCCTATATTAATCATTTAAATAACGACTTACAATCTCAACAGCAGCGCCTTCGTCGGTGACTAGAATGTCCTCTTGCCCGAAACGCAGTACCGCATGAATAGCGGCCGCCTTGTTTTTGCCTCCAGCTACACCTAGAACCGTATCGGTACGCCTAATGTCTTCCAATCGGAGTCCAAGCGTCAGCATTCTGTGAACAACGACGCCATCTTCGTTAAAGTAATAACCAAACGATTCGGCTACCGCTCCTTCACTGCTGATCTGGGCAAAGGTTTCGGGATCAAGTTTACGTCTATGTGCCATCGCTATGGCGTTGCCTATCCCGTGAATGATGATACGACTCTCGCGAATCAGGTTCAATATATCCTGAATGTTCGTATCTTCAAGCAAGGAGTTGTAAGCATGATTGCTGAGCAAATCCGGTACATGGAGCAGACGGTATTGAGCGCCTACCTTGCGAGCCATTGTGGAAGCAATTGTGTTGGCCTGCATTTCCATGCTTTCTCCCAAACCCCCGCGTGCCGGTACAAACCACCCACCCTTAAGTGGGCCATTAGAAGGTAGTGCCAGTTGTTCCGCCACGTCGGCAATTGTCGTGCCACCTGTTACAGCGACCACATCCTCGTCGTCCATAACACTCAGCAACGCTTTTGCTCCAGCGCGCCCCAGCTCCTGCTTTGTTAACGGAGAAGCATCCGAATCCCCTGGAACGACAACCACCTTCCTCAAACCATAGGCTTGACGAATCTGGTCCTCCAATTGGGACAGGCCGAACAAGTTGTTCGCAATCGGCTCCAGCTGTTCCAGCAGATCCAGTCCTGCTTTGCTCACCTTCATGCCTACACTCTCAATCTCAATTAGCCCCTGAGCTTTAAGAAGATCGGTTTCGGCGCGCAACACGCGCTCAGTCATGTTCAGTGAAGCTGCCAGTGTTCTGCGTCCAACAACATCGGACAGCATAATCTGATGCAGGATCGTGTACCTTTTTTTCAAAACATCCATGAGGTCGGGCAGAAGCTGCTTCTGTATTTCTAATATCTTTCGCATGCTTTCCACTCCCGCACACTTCTAAGTTCTGTCTCTAATGCTCTATCTCTAACTGGTCTCAAAACGTCCCGGGATAACTTTTTAAGTCCCACGTATATCTTAACCAATATTTGCTCCATATGCAAGTCTATCTGAACCTATATTTCTCAACCATTTATCTGAATATGCGCATTTAATAAAAGCTTGCAATTCACTGCTGTATATCATATAATCATCTTTGTTTCCAATTAGCTGTTTAATTAGTTAGTTGTTTGCATTGAATCAACTATGCGCCCGTGGTCCAACGGATATGACGTAGGCCTCCGGAGCCTGAGATCGAGGTTCGATTCCTCGCGGGCGCGCCATTTTAAATGAACGCTTAGATGCTTCTATATAATGTTTTAACCCATAAGAGCGCTGAGGGCTCTTTTTTTTAATCATTAGTTTGACTTTCTTTGACTTTTTGTTTGAAATTGTTTATCATGTGGTTATTACGGTAACAGTTTATAAATAAGGGACGTGTAATCGGCATGTCCACCAAATCCACTAACGATATTTAAGGGAGGTTTTTTGACGTGAGCTATGTTCCTATGGTAGTAGAACAAAGTAACCGCGGCGAACGCGCCTATGACATTTATTCCAGACTGTTAAAGGATCGCATTATTTTGTTAGGCTCGGACGTCAATGACGTTGTAGCCAACTCTATAATTGCGCAAATGCTGTTTTTGGCTGCCGAAGATCCTGAAAAAGATATTCACTTGTATATTAACAGCCCTGGCGGTTCCATTACAGCTGGTATGGCCATTTTCGATACGATGCAATACATTAAACCTGACGTATCTACGATTTGCGTAGGTATGGCGGCTTCCATGGGCGCGTTTTTGCTGAATGCAGGCGCCAAAGGTAAACGTTTCGCTTTGCCAAACAGTGAAATTATGATTCACCAACCACTGGGTGGTGCACAAGGTCAGGCAACGGATATCGAAATCCGCGCACGCCGCATTCTGAAAATGCGTGATAAACTGAACCGCATTCTCGCAGATCGCACAGGCCAACCACTGGAGCGCATTGAAAAAGATACAGACCGTGACTACTTCATGTCTGCTGATGATGCCAAGGAATACGGTATTATTGATAAAGTGCTAACTAGCTCCTCTCCAGAAGGTGTATAAGAGAAGAAATTCACCTCTTTCGATAACTGGTAAATGAAAAAGCTGCTCCGGACTTTCTTATCCGGTAGGCAGCTTTTTTGCATTATTGTTTTTTAGGTTATAGACAATTGGACTTATTTATTTCTACTATTCATTCTGTCCCGCAAAAGGCTTTTCGCCTTGAGGCAGCAATTGACCGAACGAGTAGGTAAACTCCGGAATTCCATACGCGTATGGCGCATAATCATACAAATCAAACACGATTGTTACTCCACTGTTCGTCACATAAAAATTCTGATCTGCCGCCAGCTCTTTAAATTTGCCGAATCCTTCGCCAGCCTGAAGTGCATCGATTTTTTTCTTCAAATCAGCATTGAGGAACTTTTTGTAGTTCGGATTTGCCTTCAATACGTCAGACAATTGCTGCAGTTTACCATCAGCGAGCGAAAACGTATATCCTTTACGTGCCGTCATGCCATGTGCGCCACCCGTATACGAGTAGTCCTGCATAATCACACTCAGAATACCATCTTTGTTATAGGCAATCGCAAAATCATTTCCAAACTCATACGGTCTTTCTGTTGTAGCCTCTCCCTCAGCCATCATCTTTTTGCCTGCTGCCAATATACCTTCTGCATGCTTTTTAAGCACATTGTTAATGGCCTGTTGAGCCTCAGAATTCAGCTGGCTACCGCTGATTTGCGGGTACTTAATCTTGTAGGACACCTTCGCACTACTCGAAGCTGGAAGTGTTTGAGACGCAATTGTAATCGGATTTAGCTGGCTTTTACTCAGCGTTACTGTTTTCTGAGCTGCATTCCATTGAGCATCTATGCCCAGATAGTCTTTCAGCAAACTCATAGGAATGTATAGCTTCCCAGCGATCTGTTTGGCATCCATACTACGTGTATTGATTCCATTGACGTTGACGTAGGCATCCGAGGAAGAAGCCATAATGTAAAGTTTATTGTACCCGCTACCTACGGTATATGTCGCTGTTTTCGCATCATAGCTTACTGGAATCCCCAAGCTGTCGCGCAGTGCGGCCACCGGAATCATTGTACTCCCGTTCACTTGGACACCTTTAGCGGGCAACGTTTTACCATTCCATTGGATGGTGATTCCTGGTTGCTGTGTTGTCGCTTGCTGCTGTTTCGTCGATGCTGCCTGGATATAGGAAACGGGAACAGCTGTGACTCCTGCGAAAATCCCTGCCGCCAGCAGTGCTGAACCCCATTTTATTGCATGCTTACTCATATTAAATATTCCTCCTGTTAATGATCTGTATTGTCTATGTGTGATAACTACTTTTAATATTATATCTATACCCTATTGTATGTAGTTTACAATCTGTACACTCTCCGATTTCAATATGTACACCTAATAACCCTTAGCTATGACAGACTCATTACAAAAAGGTTTCGGTATACAAAAAAAGCCAGCAAGCCAGCCTGCACATGATGCAGGCCGCTTGTGGCTTCGTTTGATGATCTATATTAGTTCATTTCGTATTGAGCCGACACCTGAACTTTCACTGTTACTTGCCCCGATTGTATCTCTGTCCCGCCACCTGCTACGTCCAAGAGCGATTTTGACATGGCATTTTCACGTTGTGTAAAGATTTGTGCTTCTCCGCCATCTACCGTCACACTCACAAGGACACCTAACCCTCGTTTGGCTGCCTTAGCTACAGCACTGGCTTTAGATTGTGCGCTTCCCAATGCCTTAGTAATGGCTTCTTCTTCATAAGTCGAAGGATCTTCCACGGAAAAACGTACATTATCTACGTTATTGGCTCCGGACTTGGTCGCCTCATCCAACAACTGACCGATTTTATCCAAATCGCGGTATTTGACGGAAAGTGTATGGTTGGCAGTGTAGCCTTTGAGCTTCTGCCCTTCTTTTTCGTTATAGGTGTAGTTAGGCTGTACATAAAACTGGCTGGTCTGAATGTCATCTGCGCTAATGCTCCACTTTTCTTTCAGCAGTTGTGTAACCTTGTTCAATTTTGTAGCATTGGCTTTTTGAGCAGCGGCTGCCGTATTCCCTTCCGATTGTACACCGATAGAGAGATAAGCAATATCGGGCTTCGCCAATACTTCCCCGCTTCCAGTCACATTAATTACACCGTTTACCGTCGAAGCTGTTGACGCAGCATAAGCACGATCTGCCCCCGTCCATAATCCGCCTGCTACTCCCCCTGCCATTAATGCTCCTGCGAGAACTGCCGTGGCTACTGTTTTTGTCCAAAGTCTCATTGAATTCAACCTCTTTCTTGAAAATGTTTGTACCTTCCAGACGGAGAAGACGGAAAAAGGTTGCAGCCAAGCGTACAAATTTCCGAAACAGAGCATGACCACGGGGATCTTAATTATTTATAGTTTGAACTTAATACAGTCTCTATATTCAACAAATCCATCCATAAAACAGTTAACGGAAGAGTTTTCGAAGACTTTTTTCTGGATACAAAAAAAGCCCCAAAGGGGCTTTTCACTAAGAGCATACACCATATCACAAAGCAAATCTTTGTTTATTGATTTTCCAGCTCTACCTTACTAACCAGACTTACTAAAGCGTTTACAGCCTGTTCGGCGTCCGCACCTTCAGCACTAATATTGATTTCAGTACCTGTACTGATGGCAAGACTCATAATACCCATGATGCTCTTGGCATTAACCTTTTTGTCTTCCTTTTCCACAAAAATCTCAGATGAATATTTATTCGCTTCCTGTACGAACAACGCAGCAGGTCTGGCGTGCAGTCCTGTTTTCAAGCGTACGACTACCGGATGTTTTGACATGTCAGCTTACCCCCTCATCAAATAAATCTGGACACTACTTACTCCATTTTATTTATCACATTATAACATTAACCCGGGACAGACACTAGAAAAAAAACTAAAAAAACCGGGGCTGAAAGCCCCACGGACATTCTTTTTACGGAATCAGGCCATTTTCGCCCCTGATTTTGTCAGCCATCTCATCAATTTTGCGAAGCCGATGATTTACACCCGATTTACTCACGACCCCTTTGAGCATTTCCCCGACTTCTTTTAAATTCAAATCGGGATGAGCGAGACGAATTTCTGCCACTTCACGCAGTTTATCCGGCAAGGTCTCCAAACCAACTTCCCTCTCCAGCAACTTAATATTCTCAATTTGCCGGACAGCAGCTCCGATCGTCTTGTTCAAATTAGCCGTTTCACAATTGACAATGCGATTTACGGAATTGCGCATATCGCGCATAATGCGTACATCTTCAAATTTGAACAAGGCTTGATGCGCCCCAATGATGCTAAGCAGCTCAATGATCTTCTCGCCTTCCTTGATGTAGAGAATAAAACCTTTTTTTCGCTCAATACAGCGAGCATTTAGGTGAAACTCATTCGCAAGATCAACGAGTGCCTGACAATGCTCCTCATACATCGAAGAAATTTCAAGGTGGTAAGACGATCCTTCAGGATTGTTGACAGAGCCACCTGCCATAAAGGCGCCCCGCAAATAAGCCCTCTTACAACAGTTTTTCCGAACGATATCCCGATTAATCCCGTCAGTGAACAAGAAACCTTCTGAGACGATATAAAGATCCTTTAACAGCTGTTGCACACCATTGGGAATACGGACAATGTACACATTATTTTTTTTCAAGCGCATTTTTTTCCGTACAAGCAGTTCGATATGAAGTTGAAAATGCTTCTTGATCAAGGAGTAAATCCGCCTTGCAATCGCGGCATTTTCTGTGGACACGTCCAATATCACCCTTTTATTCGACAGTTGTACGGATCCGAGCATACGTATGAGCGCAGATAGTTCCGCTTTCTCACAACAGGACTGGCTTTCAATCATCGTAAGCTCTTTTTTCGTTTGTGCCGCAAAGGACAAGGGACTCACCTCCTTCTTAATATCCAGTTTTGTACCAATTGGTAAATATGCTGGCTTAATTTGTCGGCATCATGCCGTAGATACGTACGGAACAAAACTAAAGTATCTGCCACCACTTTATATCCCCGATCGGTCAGCTCGCCCATGTCTACTTGAACTGGCTTAGCGCCCTGCTCGGCATACATTTCCTGTACTTGGGGTGGAATTTCTCCGTTATTTACAATGACATAGTCGAAGAGATGATGCCCTACATGCTCAAAAATAGCTTGCAGGTGATCTCCTACCGTATAGCCATCGGTTTCTCCAGGCTGGGTCATAACGTTACAGACAAATATTTTGATAGCGTCTGATTTTACTACAGCTTCAGCGAGTTTAGGTACAAGCAAATTCGGTAATATGCTGGTATATAGACTGCCGGGGCCAATCAAAATCGCATCAGCCTCATTAATGGCCTCTACAGCCTCAGGCAACGGCTCCACGTGAGTCGGTTCAAGAAAGACGCGTTTGATTCGTCCGCCCGCTTCCGGGATCTTGGACTCTCCCGTAATCACCGTGCCATCCTCCATTTCGGCACTTAGCACAACGCCTTCCTCAGCTGCCGGCAGCACGCGTCCCCGGACAGCAAATACACGGCTAAGCTCACGCACCGCCGTTACAAAATCTCCCGATATATCGGTCATCGCTGCTAAAATCAGATTACCCAGGCTGTGGCCTGACAATCCTGATCCCGCACCGAAACGGTATTTCAGCATATCTGACATCACTGGTTCCACGTCAGCCAAGGCAGTCAGCACATTGCGAATATCCCCTGGAGGGGGCATCTGCAGCTCACTGCGCAAAATCCCGGAGCTTCCGCCATCGTCAGCGACTGTAACAATAGCCGTAATATCTAGCGGCTTTTGCTTTAAGCCCCGCAGCATGACGGACAAGCCGGTTCCGCCGCCCATAACAACAATACGTGGGCGCTCCCGTTGTGATCCGGTCTCTTTCATGATTTCACCTCATTAATGCCGGTCCCGATCAGCATCCCGATGCGAAACAGAAACAGATTCTGTCTCGCTGGCACCCAGCATTTTTCCTAAATACTCCGATATTGCAACAGAACGATGCTTACCGCCAGTACAGCCAATGCCGATAATGACCTGGCTTTTGCCTTCTTTGCGATATTGCGGAATCAAAAAGTGTAACATATCCAGCAACTTGGTCAAGAATGCCTGAGTCTCGGGCCATTTCATGACATAATCATATACATCGCTATCCTGTCCCGTGTGGGGACGTAGTTGGTCCACATAGTGGGGATTAGGCAGGAAGCGCACATCGAATATAAGATCGGCATCAATGGGAATACCATACTTGAAGCCAAAAGAAGTAATGTTCACGGAAAGCATACTGCTCTCCAGATGAGAAAATCGTGAAATAATCCTCGCCTTTAAGGTTGCAGGCTTCATCACACTTGTATCAATAACCTGTGTAGCCGAGCTTTTTAATTCTTCCAACATCTTGCGCTCCAACCGAATCCCATCCAAAGGCATGCCGTCTGGAGCCAGCGGATGACGTCTACGGCTTTCCTTATACCGCTGTACGAGAACGCCATCATTCGCATTTAAGAATAAAATTTCACAATGAATCGTAAAATGATCTTTAATATAATTCAACGATTCAGACAAGGCGGTGAAAAATTCTCGTCCGCGTAAATCAATTACGAGTGCCACCTTGCCTATTTTACCGTTAGACTGCTCAATCAACTCGGCAAATTTGGGAATCAGTACAGGAGGCAAATTATCAACGCAGAAGAAGCCCAAGTCTTCCAGGCTCTGAACCGCAATGGTCTTCCCTGCGCCTGACATCCCCGTAATAATAATGAGCGTTGCCCACGGCGCAGCATTTTTTAGGTTATCTGTCATATGGACTTCCCTCTCCTTTTGCTTCTTCGCTCTATGCCAGTACCCGTATTATCAATAACCTGTGGATCAGGAGCGTAGCAGCAACCCTGCAGCCCCTACGATACCTGCGTCATTGCCTAACACCGCTGGTACGATATATACACCCTTTTGAAGCGGTTCAGGTGCCAGCTTGGCGTATACGCGACGCATCTCTTCAAATAAAAAGTCGCCTGCTTTAGAAACACCGCCGCCTATAATAAACAACTCTGGATTAAGCACAGCGGCAACCGCTGCCATGGATTTCCCCAAATAGAAAGCAGCACGGTTCACGATACGAAGCGCGACTTCATCTCCAGCTTTAGCAGCATCAAATACTTCCTTGGCAGCAATTTGATCTTCCAGCGCCAGAGAGGTCCGGTCGCCACGTTCCACAGCGTCCTTGGCCATACGAATGATGCCTGTTGCGGAAGATACAGTTTCCAAGCAACCCATTTTGCCGCATCCACACTGAATAGCCTCCAGATCAGGTACGACACTGATATGGCCAATTTCTCCGGCCATGCCCGAAGAACCTTGGTATATTTTACCGTTTATAATAATGCCGCCACCTACTCCTGTTCCCAGGGTATAGCATACGCAGTTTTCTATGCCTTTGCCTGCACCAGCCCAAGCCTCACCCAGCGCAGCAACATTCGCATCGTTGTCTATTTTCACAGGCTTGCCAATCCGGTTCTCTAGGAGCGCACGGATCGGTACGTCACGAAAGCCAATATTAGGAGCGAGGACAATAATACCATCACGAACATTCGTAAAACCTGCAACGCCTGCACCGACACCCTTTAGTTGATCCCACTCATAAGGAGATTGCTCAACAATATGCCGCACATATTTTTCGATATTACCGATGACAACGTCTACACCTTTATCGGTTTCGGTTGGTCCCTCATATGTGTGCAAAAGCTGTCCGTTTTCATTACAAATGCCGACTTTAATCGCGGTACCGCCCAAATCGACACCTACATAGATACTTTCAGACATGTTCCAAGCCACCTTTATGTTTACTTAAAAACCTGGTATGAAATATATGCTTACAATTCCTACTTCATAATAGTAATCCTACGTTCCAACTATAATTGAAGCCCCCGTTACGGTCAAGGACACTTCCTTGTTGAAAAGTGTACGATTAGCGGAATTTTTAACCTCATGCACCCATAAGAAAAACGTCTATTGACGTACTTTCAAGGAAGCCAGACCACGCTTAACGGAAATTTTTCTTGCGATTATAGATTGTTCAGCTCCGCTGAAAACTTATAAATTCTATAATCATAAAAAGGAGAAAGCCTGTGCAAACGCAGCAGGCTTTCTCTTCCTGAACAAAAGATGCGGCATAACAGAGGTTTCCTTCGCTCTCCCGTTAGCCTTTTTGTGTACCATAGACACGCTTTTATTGATCCAGCGTTTCGCTCCAGTCGTGAACAGCACTGCCTTCGAGATACTTCTCGCAGTCCATAGCCGCCATACAGCCCGTTCCCGCAGCCGTAATAGCTTGACGGTAACGGTTATCCTGTACGTCCCCACAGGCAAAAACTCCGGGGATATTCGTTTCTGTTGTGCCTGGCTTCACTACAATATAGCCGTGTTCATCGGTATGGATTTGTCCGTTCAGGAAACCTGTGTTCGGTGTATGACCGATGGCTACGAATACGCCATCTACCTCAATCAGCTCATCCTGATTGGTCTCATTATTGTGTACCTTCAAACCCTTTAAGCCAGCTTCTCCCGTCACAACTTCCAGAGGAGTCCGGTTTAATGCCCAATGTACTTTTTCGTTCTCACGCGCACGATCTTGCATAATTTTGGATGCCCGCAACTCATCGCGACGATGGACCAAGGTTACACTGGAAGCAAAACGGGTCAAGAAGCTCGCTTCCTCCATGGCTGAATCGCCACCGCCAACCACGACAATCTTTTTCCCTCGGAAAAAGAATCCATCGCAAGTTGCGCACGTGCTGACTCCGCGACCTACATTGTCCTGCTCACCCGGAATGCCTAGATATTTGGCGGACGCACCTGTAGCAATAATGACCGACTCCGCCTCAATGATACCTTTACCCTCTACCTTCACTTTAAAAGGGCGTTTGCTGAAATCTACTTCCTCTACCCATCCGGAAGTAAATTCAGCGCCAAAACGTTCAGCCTGCTTGCGCATATTATCCATCAGTTCAGGCCCGAGGATACCTTGCTCAAAACCCGGGAAATTTTCAATTTCGGTCGTTGTAGTAAGCTGCCCACCGGGCTGCATCCCTTCAATGATCAGCGGATTCATGTTAGCGCGTGCCAAATAAATAGCCGCTGTGTAGCCTGCAGGACCTGTACCAATAATTATGGATTTATACATACGTTTGTTGCCTCCTTTAAGTGATGTTTGGAGCAGGTCTCAGACCTGCTTTTTAAACGTGGAGAGCGGCTGCTTCAGCTTCTGTTTGATACCACACACGCTGTCAATCTGGCGTGCATAGCGGCTTACGGTCGATACGGAAATACCATAACGATCGGCTACTTCCTGATAGGTGACTGAATGATGATGCATTTTGGCAGTCAAATATTCCAGCGCCGCTGCCCATCCCTCAGTATGCTGAACCATCGGAACTTCCGGGGCAAGCCGATCCAAATACTCCAGCCAAAGCGATCTCAAATCGTGCTGCATGGCCGGATCTGATGGCTTGCTCATGACGGTCAGTACCTTATCCAGCACTGCCTGCCATTGTGGATCGACCGGGGAAGCAGATACATCACCTTCAATTGTATGCGGATCGTTCTCAACCTCCAACTGATCAGAATGTTCCGTTTCCGGGTACATTTTCTGCTCACCCTGCTCCGCCAGCTCTTGCAATACTTGCAAGGCACGACGTTTCAGCTCATCCTCCTGGTCCGGGTCTTCTACGAAGGACTCCAGTGCCTGACGCACCTCATCATCACCGATCAGGCTTAACGCCTGAATGACCTGAAGCTGAGTCGCCCGGTCCCCGTGGCGCAAGGCCCAGAAGAAGGATGATCGGATTAGCGGGTCCTTCTTCATGCTGTCAGGCACCTGGTCAGCACCAAACTTCTCCCACATGCGGAATTGCTCCTCAAACGGGAGATGATAATGATAGCTGAGCACTTGCAGCGGTGTACCCTCCTGCTGGAGTTCCTCCAGTCGGGACAGGAAAAACCGCGGAACTTCCGAGGAAGCATCCTGCTTTTGCAAATGACTCCACAACCGCCGAGCTTCCGCATATCTTCCCGTATTGCTGGCAGCTACCGCCGTGTAATGGTACAAAGAAGCGTCCGCATTGTTCTCTCCATCGCCATGAAGCAACCTGCGGAAATGTCTGTAGGCCTCCTCGTGGCGTCCGAGAATCCCCATAGTGGTCGCCAGCTTGAATACCTGCTCCTCCTGAAACGGTATAGTAACCGCCAAAGTCTGCACCAGACGATCCAATTCCGGGCCGCCGCCCTCGTGCTGATAAAAGATCGCCAAGTTGCACAATGCGTGTAAATTACCCGGCTCATCTTCCAGCACTTGAATAATGGTAGCCTTAGCATTTTGGAACAATCCCATGTAGTAATACGCCAGCGCCAGATTATTCCGCGCAGCGAACATATCCGGTTGTTCCTCTGAAATTTGCTTGAGCAACTGGGCTGCCTGAGCAAATTTCCCCTCCTCCAGCAGGACACGAGCCTGATCATGCTCTACTACTCCCTGCCGGGCCTTAATGCGGTTCAGCTTCGTTGGACGGTCCAGCTCATAATAGAGCAGCTCCATCATTTCCTCCGCTTCATCAAGAAACTGGCCTTCTTCGTCCTCCTCCAGGTACGTGACCAATGCTTTCTCCGCTTCTTCAAACTGCTCCATATTAGCGTAATTATTCGCCATATAGAAATAACACTCTGTCATCGACGAGTCTACGTCACTTAGAACAGAGGACAGGATCTCATTCGAACCTGCATAATCCCCCATCTCTGATAATATACCCGCCATATTGCAATGATTCACCGGATTATCCGGTTCATATTCAACGGCTTTGCGAAAATATTTCAATGCCTTGTCATAATGATTGCGATCAAGCGAGCGCACAGCTTTCTCAAAAAAGAAAGATGCGTCGAAACGCAAAGCAATAATTTTAGGGCTAGGTTCCGATACTCGCAGATGTTTCCCTTTCATAAATAACCAAGGCACCTCCTTTAAAAGTAACTGGCATGTTCATACCCTTCAGTATACCACAACTTCAAAACGACTTGACAGTCGATCCTACCTCATTCCAAAAAACGGATACATGCTCGTATACCGATAGATATATATACAAGAATACGCTAAATAGCCGAGCGCTTTTTCCCTGTATAAATAGGGAGCGTTCGGCTAGCCACTGGATATGATACTTAGACCCAATAAACGTAATAATTAAAGCGTCAGCGGCACCAGCGAGCGCTCGCGATGCTGAAATACGGCAAGCTCGCGATAACCGACTTCATATAGAAGCGCGCGTGCCTTCTCCAAGTGCTCGGACAGCTTCGCCGGATCATGAGCATCCGATCCTACGGTCAGCGGGATGCCTAGCGAAAAAGCTTCTTCCAGCATGCGGCGGCTCGGGAACATCTCGGCACAGGGCTTCGAAAGCCCTGATGCATTCAGTTCCATCGCCCGACCGCTACGGGCAACGGCTGAGAGTGCGGAGCGCTCCAGTTCACGCAGCTCCTCCATTTCCTCCGGCTTCGGATGATAGCCGAAGCGCTTAATGACATCCAGATGACCCATGATGTCATACAAACCGGTAGCTGCCGCCTTAGAAACCGCATCATAATATGTGCGGTACACCTCAAGCACATTTTTGCCTTCCCAATGGTGTACCTGACGGAAGTCCGTGACATCCCATTCACCGAGAAAGTGGACGGAACCAATCACATAATCCCAGGGATACGCGGTGATGATGTCTCCGATTTCTCGTTCCCAGCCCTCGATGTAGTCGCCTTCCAAGCCAACACGAATATCAATTTGCCCTTTAAAACGTTCCTTCAGTTCCAAACATTCTTCCACGTATCGGGGAAGCTCCTCCATAGGCATCGCCATTTCCGGATAATAGTCAGCCGGTTTTACATGCAGTAGTGGCATGTGATCGGACAAGCCGAGCTGATCTAGCCCCAGCCGAATTCCCTGCTGCACATACTCTTCCAGACTCCCTATGGCATGCCCGCAGCGGGCGTGATGCGTATGATAGTCGATTTTCATGCGACCCTCCCCCTTTCAACACTACAACAAACCGTACTAATCACGACGAGGACGTTCATGACGGCGATTCAGCTCAGCCAGCACGTCATCGAGCGGTAGCTTGCGCTCCTGCAACAGCACCAGTAGGTGATAAATCAAATCGCTGACCTCCAGGCGCAGTTCGTCATTATCTTTATTTTTGGCGGCAATGATTGTCTCGGATGCTTCTTCGCCAACCTTTTTCAAGATTTTATCTACACCTTTATCAAAAAGATAAGTCGTATAGGCCCCTTCAGGACGTGTCTCTTCGCGCTCCTTAATAATCGCCTCCAGCTGGGCAAGCACCTCAAAGCGGTCTGCTGAAGCATTGGAAACATCATTTACCAGCGTGTGGTCTCCTGCATTTCCTGCAACAGGTGCTACAGCCGTTCCTGGCGCGGAAATATCACGAAAAAAGCAGCTCGTTGCTCCTGTATGACAGGCAGGACCACTCGGAATGACACGTACCAACAGGGCATCACCGTCACAATCCAGCTGGATGGAGGTGATTTTTTGCGTATTCCCCGAAGTAGCCCCCTTATGCCACAGTTCCTGTCTGGAACGAGACCAGAACCAGGTCTCTCCCGACTCCAAAGATAGTTTCAGCGACTCGCGGTTCATATAGGCCAGCGTCAGCACCTGAAGCGTAGCATCATCCTGCACAATCGCCGAGACAAGACCTGCTTCATTCCAGCGGACATTATCCAATATCTGCTCCAGAGATAGCTGTTGGTTCAATTCGTTGCTCATCGTATCTCCACTCCTCTGCGCTTCAAATCCCGTTTTAGCTCAGGGATTCCTATTTCTTTATAGTGAAAAATCGTTGCTGCTAATCCAGCATCCGCTTTGCCCGCCGTAAACACGTCATAGAAATGTTCCTGTTTGCCTGCACCACCAGAAGCGATAACTGGAATTCCGACGGTATCCGATACCGCAGAAGTCAGTGGCAGGTCAAAGCCGTCCTTGGTTCCGTCCGCATTCATGCTGGTCAGCAGAATCTCACCGGCTCCCAACTGCTCAGCTTCCTTGGCCCAGGCCAAGGCGCGGATACCAGATGGCGTGCGGCCTCCGTGCGTATACACTTCCCACTCGCCCCACGCCTTGTTGTACTTGGCATCAATGGCAACAACGATACATTGTGAGCCAAAGCTGCGCGCACCCTCCGCAATCAGCTGAGGGTTACGGACAGCTGCCGTATTTACGCCGATTTTATCAGCTCCGGCACGCAAAATGCGTTTCATATCATCAACATGAGATATCCCGCCACCTACGGTGAAAGGAATGGCAATTTCCCCAGCTGTCTGACGCACTACTTCTTCCATGGTGGCACGCCCTTCAACTGAAGCAGAAATATCCAGAAATACGATTTCGTCCGCCCCTTCTCGGTCATAAAGCGCCGCCAATTCCACCGGATCGCCTGCATCACGTAAGTTCACAAAATTAACGCCCTTAACTACCCTGCCATCCTTTACATCCAAGCAGGGAATAATACGTTTAGCCAGCATGCCTACTCCCCCTATGCCTTTGCTACAGCTTGTACGGCGACCTGTAAATCAATGCTGCCTGTATACAATGCCTTACCCACAATAGCACCGCCTACACCCTCTTTCGCATAGGTGCTCAGCGTGATTAGATCGTCCATCTTGCTGACACCACCGGAAGCGATCACGGTTCGTCCACTGCTTTTCGCAAGGGCTACGATAGCCTCAACATTCGGACCTTGCATCATTCCGTCGCGGGAAATGTCTGTGAAAATGAACGTTTCCGCTCCCTTGGAGGCCAACTCAGCAGCCAATTCGTCCGCTCGAACCTCCGAGGTTTTAAGCCATCCGCGCGTGGCCACATAGCCATTACGTGCATCCAGACCAATGGCGATCCGATCACCGTAGGTACCCAATACCGCTTCCGTAAAAGCACGATCCTCAATCGCTGCCGTACCCAAGATCACACGGCTCACGCCCAGCGACAACAGCCGCTCCACATGTTCTCGTGTACGCAAGCCGCCACCCACTTGTACAGGCACTTGCACCGCAGAAGCGATGCGCCCAATGAGCTCATCGTTCACCGGTTGACCTGCTTTAGCACCGTCCAAATCAACCAAGTGAATGTAGGAGCCGCCCAAACGCTCCCATTCTTGGGCAACCTCCACCGGGTTTTCGTTGTATATCGTCTCCTGGTTATAATCTCCTTGTACCAGTCGTACACATTTGCCATCGCGAATATCAATCGCTGGGTATATCGTGAACAAAGTATGACCCCCTTGTGAGCTATTCAACATCTATATGCCTTTACATCAATTAACGACCAAAGTTGGCGTACCTCCAACTGCAAACTCACGAATCGTTACGCTCGCTTTTCCGCTTCCGCTAGTTCCAAAAACTGACGAAGCAGTTGCATCCCCATTTCCCCGCTTTTCTCTGGGTGGAACTGCATGCCATATACATGGGCTCTGCCCACGATAGCCGTTACGGGCCCACCGTAGTCGGTCACCGCCAGCAGGTCACTTTCGACCTCCGGCTTCGCATGATAGGAATGCACAAAATACACATGTCCTTCCTCCAAGCCCTGTAACAACGGGTGATCCGGCTGAGTCATACGCAGACGATTCCAGCCCATATGCGGCACTTTAACCCCCAGATCCGGAGCAAACCGAATAACCTCGCCTGGTAAAATATTAAGTCCTTCGTGACTGCCGTATTCTTCACCACGAGTGAACAACAGTTGCATTCCTAGACAAACACCGAGCAGCGGTTGTCCAGCGCTTGCAACCTCCTGAATCACCCGATCCAATCCGCTGGAACGCAAATGCTCCATAGCGTCCCCGAATGCCCCTACACCCGGCAAAATCACACCGCTGGAGGAACGAATCACTTGGGCATCTCCCGTTACTACAGCCTCATAGCCAAGACGCTCAACCGCCTTGCTCACACTATGCAGATTGCCTCTGCCGTAATCCACAATGGCAATGGACATGGACTACAGCACTCCCTTCGTTGAAGGCACTCCCGTCACTCGCGGATCAATGGAGGTCGCTTCATCCAGTGCACGTCCCAGTGCTTTGAACACCGCCTCAATCATATGGTGGGTATTTTGCCCGTAGTGAACGATGACGTGTAGCGTCATGCGAGCCTCCAACGCAAATTTCCACAGAAATTCATGCACCAGCTCTGTCGAAAAGCTCCCTACCTGCTGTGATGGATACTCCGCACGATACTCAAAATGGGGTCGGTTACTCAGATCAATGACAACTTGCGCGAGCGCCTCATCCATCGGTACAAAGACGCTGGCATAGCGCTTAATTCCTTTTTTATCACCCAACGCTTCCAGCAAGGTTTGCCCCAAACAAATACCAATGTCCTCCACGGTATGATGATCGTCGATATCAACATCCCCTCTGGCCTGTACATTAAGATCAAATTGTCCGTGCTTGGTGAACAAATCCAGCATGTGATTCAGAAAAGGAACATCCGTTTCAATCTCGGCTTGCCCTGTGCCGTCTACTGCAAAAGATAGCTGAATATCCGTTTCGTTCGTCTTCCGGCTGACGCTGCCTGTACGTCCTGTTACGTTATTTTCGTTCCCCATCGCCATCCACCGCCTTCTTTTCATTGTCCAATCGAACTTGTATCGCCCGTGCGTGACCTTCCAGTCCTTCATGGCGGGCAAGCTGCATAATCGTCTCTCCATTGCGCAGCAGTGCTTCCTTGCTGTAATAGATCATACTCGACTTCTTGATAAAATCATCAATATCCACTGGCGAAGAAAACCGCGCCGTTCCATTCGTCGGGATAATGTGGTTAGGTCCAGCAAAATAATCGCCTACCGGCTCCGAGCTGTACGCTCCCAGGAAAATAGCTCCCGCATTTTCGATCAGACCCACATGTTCCATCGGCTGCTCTGTCATAATTTCCAAATGTTCCGGTGCCAGTTGGTTTACAATATGGATGCCCTCTTCCAAAGTGTCGACGACAATGATAGCCCCGTATGCCTCCACCGATGCAGCAGCAATATCTCTACGCGGCAACTCTGCCAATTGGCGCTGTACTTCAGCTGATACTTCTTTGGCCAAGCGTTGCGAGGGCGTAACCAGTATGGCTGAGGCCATTTCGTCATGTTCCGCCTGTGAAAGCAGGTCAGCCGCTACATAAGAGGCATTCGCCGTGTCGTCAGCCAACACGACAATTTCACTTGGTCCCGCTATACTGTCGATATCCACCGCGCCGTACACCTCGCGCTTCGCCAGCGCTACATAAATGTTGCCAGGACCGCAAATTTTATCGACTGGTTCAATGCTATGTGTTCCGTAAGCGAGAGAGGCAATCGCCTGCGCTCCGCCAACCCTATATATTTCCGTTACACCAGCCTCTGCCGCAGCTACCAGTGTATATGGATCTATCCCTGCCTTGCCGCCTGTCGCCGGGGGTGTCACCATGACAATCTCCGGTACACCAGCCACCTGAGCGGGAATGACATTCATCAGCACCGAGGATGGATAGGCTGCTTTACCGCCCGGAACATACACGCCTACACGTTTCAACGGTCGGATAATTTGGCCGAGCAAGCTACCATCCGGCTGTAAATCCATCCACGAATTACGTTTTTGCTTCATGTGAAAAGCACGGATATTATCCGCCGCCTCTCGAATCGCCTGTAAAAAAGAAGGCTCTACCTTGTCATATGCCGCCTTCAATTCTTCCTCCGTCACACGAAGTTGCTCTGCTATCAGCGATACACCATCAAACGATTGCGTATACCGCAGGACAGCCTCATCCCCCTCTTGGCGTACCGAATGAATAATGGTACGCACAGCCTCATTTTGCTCAGGTGTGCCGTAATCCACCTCCCGTTGGAGACTGAAATCACGGGCTGATACGATCTTCATTTGTCCATTCCCCCTTACTTGCAGCTTGCAGAATGCCCCTTTAACCCTTAGCTTATTCCTTTAGTCCATTTACTCCCGGGGTGCCACCGCATTTGGAATCACCTGATGCAATCGATCACACAATGCCTGAATCGAGCTGTTTTTCATCCGGTAGCTGACCCGATTGGCAATCAGACGACTGGTAATATCCAGTATGCTGATCTGCTCGACCAATCCATTCTCCCGCAAGGTCTGCCCCGTTTCCACCATATCAACAATGCGGTCTGCCAGACCAATTAACGGCGCCAACTCAATGGAGCCATTCAGCTTAATAACCTCCACCTGCTGGCCTTGCTCCCGAAAATACTGGGAAGCCACGTTCGGATATTTGGTAGCGACCCGCTGACGAATACCTGGCTGCCAATCTGGTAAAGCAATCACCGACATCCGGCAACGAGCAATCCCCAGATCCAGCAGTTCATACACATCCTTATTCTCTTCCAGCAAAACATCCTTGCCCACGATGCCGATGTCCGCCGCCCCATACTCCACATACGTAGGAACATCGACGGGCTTCGCCATAATAAATTCCATGCCTAGCTCAGGCAGTGGAATGACCAGCTTACGCGTTTCGTCCACATCCAGTGGAATCGGAACCCCCGCCTGGCGAAACAGCTCGGAAGCCTGCTTATAAATCCGTCCCTTTGGCATGGCTACCTTCAACGTTTCCGTCATGGCAATTCCCTCCTTTGTACTGGCTGTCTTCCTTCTGCTGTATAGCTGTATACCTCTGCGTACAGGCCCTGCTGCTCACGACGTCGATCTTCCGTTCCGCCCGTGAGCCCTGTCACTACAGTAAGGCCTATTGCGCGTAGCTGTGCCGCTGCGGATAACGCCTCTTGGCGTCCCTGTTCATCATAACGGATAAGTACAGGAAGCTTCGTCTCCATTTGGATACCATCCACACCATCGACGATCCGGTTTGTCTTCAATGCAAATCCCGTTGCAGGTACGGATCGACCAAACTGCTGAAGCAGATTGTCATAGCGGCCTCCGTTGCATACCGGGAACCCAATCTCCGCTGCATAGCCCTCAAAAGTCATTCCTGTATAATATGAGAAATCCCCGATCATGGTAAGGTCGATTAACACATGCTCAGATACGCCGTAAGCCTCCAGCACTTCCCACACCTCGCACAAATGTGCAATGGATTGAATCGTCTGCTGCTCCACACTAAGACGGGTAGCCTGTTCGCAAATTTCTTTTCCACCGCGCAACCGAAGAATAGCCTCCAGCTTATCCCGATGTTCGGGAGCCAAGCCCAAAGCTTCAATCGCTGTTCGGTAGCCCACTACATCACGACTGAGCAACAGTTCCTTTAGCGCTTGTTGTTCAGCCTGACGGCCGGGAATGATTTCCTCAAATAAGCCGTTCAGGAATCCCACATGCCCCATGGCAATTTTAAAAGAGGTCACCCCTGCTGCCTGTAATGATGCAATTGCCAATGCTACAACTTCTGCATCAGCCTCAGGCGAATCATCACCCACCAGCTCCACACCCGTCTGAAAAAACTCCGCTTCTCTTCCTGCTTCTTCCTCAATCGCCCGAAATACATTTGCGTGATAGGAAAGTCGGAGTGGTACTTCCTCTTCCTTTAGCAACGAAGATACCACCCGTGCAATCGGAGCGGTCATATCCGATCGCAGCACCAACGTGGTTCCCCGGTTATTGAGCAATTTAAACAGCTTCCGATCGGAAGTAGAACTAGCCACTCCCACCGTATCGTAGTATTCCATCGTAGGCGTCATAATCTGGCGGTAACCCCAACGCTCCATGCATTCGAGTACATTCAGTTCAATGGCCCGCAGCTTCGACACTGCACGCGGAAGATAATCTCGAACCCCTACAGGGATCTCAAATCCTTTTGGCTTAGACATCTCTATCACCTCATGATTTCACAATATCTTTATCATGGTAAAGTGCTAACAAACTAAAGTATATTCGATATATTATCATGCCCTACTTGTGAACGTCAACCGAACGGCGCAGCCCTTTTTTACAAGTCTATACACCACAAATCTTATTCCATCAGAGTAACTAGATATTTCACCTATAGCTTTGGAAATAATTAATTTATTTTGTAAAATGTTTGATTTTTCAATTCTTCCACATAGTATAAACAATTTATTTCATAATTTAGAAATTATTAAAGCGTGCCTTAAGCCCTATTCTATCGACAATATAATATATCATTTTTAAAATTGTTTTTAGTTTAGAGAATTTAAAAATCATTTTTACATATATTATTTCAATAAAAGATATTATTTTCAGAAAAAAGTGATAATTAGTAATACAAACTAAAAAGATTATATAAAAAAACAAAATTAATAATGTTTTTGTTTTATTTGACAAATTTTGATGCCGGTTGTTAAATTAGGAACATAAAAACCAATATAGGAGCTGTTGCAAAGTGAGGACAGTTAATGAAGTTGACCAATCAATAGATGAGAAAGAACGTGATCATCGCAGGTTCTTAAAAGGGGTATCCTCGGTTTATACACTTGGAGGTTATTTTCCTACAGAACTAATCTTATTCAGCAAGGCAACCTCTATATCTTTGGATTGGATTAAACAAGTTTGCTCAGGCTCTATTTTGTTCTTTATGAGCTCATACTGTAGCGCTTGCCATATGGAAGTGATGGAAGATTTCATAGAAGAGTTTCCGCAGTTTGATTATGGGATCTTCTATGAAACCTCAGAAGAACAATTTGCTGAACATACTAAATCGTTTCTTGGTAAAGCTCACTTGTACCCATGTGATTTGAGCAGATTGAAACCTCAGACGCTGGTGAACTCTGTACCATATGCTCTAGCGTTAAATAAAATCGGACAAGTTACAGGTGCTGGAGTCATTGGTACGGATACGGAAATGCAGCAGGTAGCTTATTCTTTATTGACCGTATATGCACGTAACAACGAGCCGAAATGAATCACTTATTCAAAACTTTAAAATACTCCAAAATTTCTTTCATCAAAGTATTTCATTTCAACAAAACTATTGTCCTATTATCCTTAGCTGTATATATATTTAATTCGATCCAATCTAATATCAATATTTATTTGACAGGAATGTTGGTGAATCAATTTCAAAGCCAAAGCATTAGAATTGTTATTCAAACGATTATGGTAATTGCGGGATTACAAATTTTCAAGTTAATATTGGACACTTTTTTAAGATATAAAAACCTCCAATTAAGTATTAACTTTGCTCAAAGATCACAAGCTGATTTAATTCATATTGTTGCCCAGACTGAATTACTTGATAAGGAACATCCCAAGTTTAAATCTGAGTTTTTGTATTGGAGCTATGCCAGCGCTCAATATTACAATTCATATTTAGGGACAATTCAACTAACACAGCAGATCGTCACTTCTATTTTAGGATTTTATTTATTATCTTCTTCTTATATATTATTAGGCCTAATGGCTGTCATCATAGGAATCATTAGAGGAGTATATGAACTAAGTGCCGTTCGGCACAGAGTAAACCTGAATCAGGAAATACAAAAAAAAACGCGAGAGCACTTCTATTACTTTTATCTGTTAACAGAAACTCAACATCAAAAAGAACTGATGTTAAACAAGCTTGCCAACCATTTCATGAAAAGTTGGGAAGCAGCTAAGAAAAAAGTGAATACGCTGGAGCTAAAACTAGAGAAGCTGAACATAAATAGGTACCGTGTTGGGCAATTAATATCGACTTTAAATTACGCTGTCATTCTAATCATCATTGCTGTACTAATCGCCAATCGACATTTAACCATAGGCGATTATGTGACTATTACAATGGCCCTATCCATGACAGAAAATAATATTGCTGCTTTGTTTCAAGGACTCTCCAACTTAATGGAAAGCGCAAACCATATTGAGCAGCTAGAAAACAACAAAGAGCTAGTTGAAAGACAGAACATATCTACCCAAGAAGCAGGTTTAACCCCGTTTTCATTTCATAAACAAATCAAGGTGAGTGATCTTACCTTTTATTATCCAAATCGGGAGAAGCCGGCTTTATCTCACATTTCATTATGCATTCCAAAAGGGAAAAAGATTGCTATTGTCGGGGCCAACGGATCAGGTAAGTCTACACTCATTAAAGTACTGTTAGGTCTTTACAGAGTGCCTCCCCATACCGTTTTTATAGATGACTTGGGTATAGAGCAAATCAACAGAGAAGATATGTGGAAGAAAATGAGCGCTATATTCCAAGATTTCATTAAGTATACAACGGATGTGCGGGAAAATGTAGCTGTTGGTAATATAGAAGAGTTCCATAATTCAGAGCTTATTGAACATATTTTGGATAATATGGAATTGTTGGCCGAGTTTCCTAAAGGCATTCATACAAAATTGGGTGACTTGGACGATACATCAATCAATTTGTCAGGTGGTCAATGGCAAAAACTTGCTTTATCTCGAATTTTTATTCGAGATAAAGCTGAAGTAATTGTACTGGATGAGCCTACCTCAGCCCTTGATCCCACGAGTGAGGTGAACCTTATGAATCAGATTCTTACCCACTGTTATGATAAGACGGTCCTGCTTATTTCACATCGAATTGGTATAGCCAAACAGGCTGATCACATCATCGTAATGCAGGATGGCGAAATTGTTGAAGAGGGAACTCATCAGGAATTGATTATCGGAACTGGAGCATACCAAATGATGTGGGAACAACAGAGGGAATGGTATGAGTGAATAATTATTATGGAGGTAAACAAGATGAGTACAAGTGCGAATAGGAAGAAAGAAGATGTGGGATTGCCTGTAGGATCACTGCTTCCTTCTCAGAAAGTAAAGGCTTATACCGGGGAGTTATATCAACTTGATATATTAGATAAGCCTCAAATCATGGTATTTATATCCATGTACTGCTCATTCTGTATTGATTTGTTGCCGCATTTATCACAAATCCAGCAGAAACATCGCGATTATCAATTGATGCTCTTCTCCACTGGAGATGACGATGATCATCGTGATATGATTGATTATTTCAAATGGGACTTTCCTGTTTTTCATATGGATCAGAGTGAAATGGAAAATTGGTTTGATATCACCCAGATGCCATTTATACTCGTCACACACCGGAATAAAGTTATTTGTAAAGGTGTAGCTTATGACGTTGTCGGTGCTTCTCAACTTATTCTCAACGTATAAATATGTCCCTCTACGAAAGGAGGTGAAAACTATGTCTTTTTGTAATTGTGCACCTGGAGCAAGCTTGATAAGTAAAGTGGCGCTCGATAGTCCATCTTGTCGCATTGAACCGTGCTATTATAACGGAACAAGTACTAATAAAACAATGGTTCAAAGCTTTCAAGTTACGTGTTCAAATGGCGTTTCTGCACCTTGCTACTACGATCTTATTGGTTGTTGCTAACAGTTACTTCTTTAGAAAGAAGGGATAACATCCCTTCTTTCTTTTATCCCAGGAGGTGAAATAATGATTGCGCAAATAATCATTTGCGATCACATTCAGAACGATAAACAAGCGAAAATCCACACACTTGGGACAATCCTCAATCATGTTCACATTCCGGTACTCCCTTTTGTGGTGAAGTTGTATGTTCTCGTTAAAATTTCAGATTTTCCGTCAAGAGAATCACTCGATATGCAACTTCGCATCTACGATGAACAGGAGAAAATAATCGGTACGACAAGCCGTCTGGTATTACGTAATTACCGAGACTTGGATATGATTCCTGGTGTGGATGCCCAACTGGAGTTGTCTCTTGTAATCGTGCAATCCGGCAACATTCGAATCAAGTGTTTTATTGATGAAGAGGAAGTGACATGGTATCCATTAATGATTAGGCTGGCTGAGGCTTCATAATTCTAAAAATAAAGGTGACTTTTCTTAAAGGAGCATCTATATGTCAGAAACCATCGCCTTAATTTGTGATATGATCATTGCCGTTCTTTTTTTCACATCTTTTTATGCAAAAATTGGAGAAATAGAAGGGTTCAAATACGAAATTTATTCTTATCAAGTGGTCCGTTCCATGGGACTTGTTCAACTCGCTGTTTATGCGGTTCTTGCTGCTGAGTGCGTATTGTTTATTTCTTTTGCGGCTGGCATACTGGATGGGTTCAAAGAATGGGCATGTATTCTCCTCATGCTTTTTTTCAGCGTGTTTACAATACGTAAAAGAATGCGAACGGGTGTCACGACATGTGCGTGCTTCGGAGAGATGAAATGGCTGAACCGTACCCCAATTATGCGGAACATCGCTATTATTCTGATTTTACTTGTGGATCTTTTGGTTACGAGAAGTACCAATATATTTCTCGCGACAAACCTAATTCTTCTGATAGTCAGCATAGGGTTTGTGATGGAACTGGCACGAATGAAGTTCAACGAGAAGAGGGAACATTATGATTCTATGGTTTAGCGGTCTGAATCTGCTATTATTTGTACTGCTTGGAATATTCCTATGGAATCAAAAAAAGAAAGAGAATCAGCATCTGCAAAGCATCCTTGACATCGTTAAGCAGCAATCTTCCCAAAACTCAGGAGTTGTAATCTGCCTCTCCTACCATTCTTCTATGCATAAAGCTTTATGTGAACTGATTGATCACGTTTCCAAGAATAAACTGGTGATTGTATACGATGCTCCAAAATGGTTATTTCTTAGTAAGCAAAAAAAGTGGACTTCCCATTTACTAATCCCAAGCACATCCATTCCACATTTAGCAGATGAGACTAGAGTGATTAAATTTTGTGGCACTAAGTATAATATTATCAATGAAGCAACAGAGTATATTGCGCATCAATACTTACAGAATCATTGAGTAGATAATTACTTCTATTAATTCCCCTTCTCTTGATTATGCTCAAAGCTCCTTTTAAGTAAAAGGTGAATGCTAATTCAAAATAATGGTTAAATTTCGTAGATTGTCTTATCATCTAATGAGCTACAAAACTTAATTAAGGATCTATATCCTAAACATAGTTGCTCTATTTTTAAAGAAAAACAATGCAAGAAAGACCCCTTAATACATAAGGGGTCTTTCTATTGTGCTATTTACTGCTCATTCACACCAGAGCGTCTTAAATCACGTAACGGATTGCCACCCACAAATGCACCTGCGGGCACGTCTTTATGCACGACCGCTCCGGCCGCTACGATAGCTCCGTCACCGATGGTCACACCCGGCAAAATGGTTGTGTTGGCGCCGATCAACACATGATCACCAATCACCACTTTACCGATACGATACTCCTCTATGAGGTATTCGTGAGCCAGTATCGTCGTGTTATATCCAATGACCGAATTGTTCCCTATCGTAATATGCTCCGGAAAAAAAACATCTACCATCACCATCAGGCCGAAGGCCGCATGTTGCCCCACCTTCATCCCCAGCATTCTGCGGTAAATGACGTTTTTCAGAGAAAGCACAGGACAATACCGGGCAATCTGTATAAAAATAAAGTTCTTAATGCCTTTCCAGCGGCTCACCGTCCGATAAATCTGCCACAACGCATTGGGACCTTCTACAGGATAGCGGTTCACCTTTCTCACGATACATTGACACCTTGAAGCTCCAGCTTCAGCAAATCCCGCATATCATGCAACATGTAGTCTGGCCCATATCCGCGCAGAGTTTCCTCACCCTTGAGCGACCAAGCTACACCAGCCGATTTCACACCTGCTGCCTGAGCTGACAAAATATCAAAAGAACTGTCTCCGACCATCAATGTATGCTCTGCTTCAGCATTCAAACCTGCCAATGCCTTGAGCACTGGCTCAGCATGTGGCTTTGGATGCTCCACATCGTCTACCGTCACAATATAGTCCATAGAGGAGGTCAGATTGAACAGGTTAAGTACACGTAACGTGGATGGTCGTATTTTGGTTGTCACAACCCCCAGCTTAATTCCTCGCGCACGCAACTCCTGAATAACCTCAATGACATATGGAAATGGCTTCACCATTTGATCATGATGAATCTGATTATAAGCACGATAGTCCTTAACTAACCCAGATACATCCGTTAATCCCGAAAAAGTACGGAGTTGATCGTCCAGCGTTCCACCCATATGAGGAATAATATGCTCCCGCGTCAGCGGATCAGCATCCGGATGATTCAAAATGTGTAGAAATGTGCTGATAATCAACTCATTCGTATCCATGATGGTGCCGTCTAAATCAAACAAAATCGTATTTATCATAGATGCTCCTTCTTGTCCTCGTCCGTGTCTTCCTTAGGTAGCTTATCCGCCGTAGCTGTTGGAGGAACCGCGTCCTGTCCTGGACGGGATACCTGTTCTGGCGTCACGTCAGGTACCTGATCAATCCCCGCTTTGCTGGAGAGAATCGGATCGCTATACCGAGCAACAGATGTGCCCTTCCGGCGTCGAACCACAATGAAAATCACAGCGGCTACCACAATGAAAATAGGCAGCAATTGCGAGATCCGTACATTACCGTAACTCGGGTCCAGATGCCCTGGTTCAAACCCTAACCACACCATAGGAGACCACAAAGCATTCACAAAGGAAGCCAGCCAATCTGGTCCCTGAAAAGCCAAACTATCCGTCCGTACACGCTCGATGAAAAAACGGCCAATCGAGTACCAAATGAAGTAAAACGCAAACATTTCGCCTGCACGTACAAATTTCATACGACGAATGACGAGCAGCAAAATCACACCGACAATACTCCACAGTGATTCATATAAAAATGTAGGGTGATGGAAAACCCCGTTAACGTTCATCTGATTCACAATGAAATCCGGCAGATGGAGCTGATTTCGCAAAAATGTTTCTTCCGTCGGTCCACCGTAGGCTTCCTGATTGACAAAATTACCCCAGCGTCCAATCGCTTGGCCGATCAGTAGGCCTGGTGCACAAATATCAGCGATACGCCAGAAGTTATACCCTTTATACCGGAAATAAATGACCGCACATATAATGGCCCCGATCAAGGCACCGTATATCGCAATACCGCCGTTCCAAATTTTGAAAACATCCCATAGATTATCTCGATAGTCTTCCCATTTGAAGGCTACATAATAAATACGCGCTCCAATAATAGCTGATGGAACACCCAGAAGCAGCATATCCATAAAAAAGTCCTGCGGAATACCGAATCTTTTTCCTTCACGGATGGCGAGATATAAACCCACAAGCGCCGCCAGCCCCAAAATAAGCCCATACCAGTGGACCTTGATTGCCCCGATTGAAAAAGCGATCGGATTCAGCAGTAATGTTGCCGTTGACATATGTTTCTCTCACTCCTCGTTCTTCCTTGCAAACGAACAAACCTTAATCCATCTCTTCCATATCTTCAGAAATCGTAGCAGTCAGCTTGTTTGTAAATTGCAGGGCTGCATTAACGCCCATTTGTTTCAAACGATAGTTCATCGCCGCCACCTCAATAATAACAGCCAAGTTTCGGCCCGGACGAACTGGGATTGTAACCAGTGGAACATCTGTATCAATAATGCGTGTCGTTTCCTCATCGAGACCAAGACGGTCATACTGCTTGTCCTGCTGCCATGCCTCCAGACGAACAACCAATGTAATCCGCTTGTTATTACGAACTGCACCGGCCCCAAACAGCGTCATCACATTAATAATGCCCACGCCACGAATTTCCAACAGGTGACGGATCAGCTCAGGTGCTGTACCATGCAGCTGAAAATCGGACGTTTGCCGAATTTCTACCGCATCATCTGCTACCAAGCGATGTCCACGTTTAACAAGTTCCAGTGCCGTTTCACTTTTACCAATTCCGCTACTTCCTGTGATAAGCATTCCCACGCCATACACGTCACACAGTACACCATGAATAGTCGCCGTAGGAGCCAGCTTTCTTTCGAGAAAGCCTGTGATGCGGCTTGATAAAATCGTCGTCGCCATATTAGTGCGCAGTACAGGAATATCTCGTTCTGCGCTCGCCTCCACTAACTCAGCCGGTACCTCCAGGCCACGTGTGATGATAATGCATGGAGTCAGTTCTGTACACAGACGCTCCATCCGATCCCGACGCTCCTCAGGAGGAAGCATCCCCAGAAAAGCCAACTCAGACCTTCCCAGAAGCTGTACCCGCTCCTGTGTATGATATTCAAAATACCCGGCCATCTCCAGACCTGGGCGATTCAAATCATCCACTGTGATCAGTCTTCGCAGACCTTTTTCACCAGAAATAACTTCCATTTGAAACTGCTGTACAAGCTCGGATACCTTTACCTGTTTAGCCATTGTATTCTCCCCTTCATCTGCAACACCGGATTCTATACGTCATTTGATTTATGTAGCTTTACCCTATTAACCATACAGCCCAACGCCAGTCTATGCTGCACTGCATCAATCCACACTCCATTTGATTTAACACTATGGTTCCAGGCTAACTCTATTCCGACAGCTGGATTGATCCCATCTAGGACCCTTGCCAACGAACCTTGCCTGCATCTAGACCTGTACCATTGTACCCATCGTATCGGAATTTTCCAATGAATGCAATGCCGAAGCTAGTAGCCGTATGCGATATACAAAAAGAGTCGCAGTTCTCCGCTTGGGGAAAACTGCGACTCTCTTCCAGAGGCAAATTTTATTCGCCAACCAGAATACTCAATTCTGATTCCTTATCAAAAATATGAACCTTGTTCATATCAACAGCCAACTTCGCTTTGACACCATCACGAGTATTGGAACGTCCGTCTACACGGGCAATAATCGTATCATTTCCGGCACCGCTCAGGTACAACAGCATTTCATGACCGAGATTTTCTGTTACATCCACAGTGGATGTAAAGATTGTATTCGGAGAAGCCTCCAAGAATACAGGCTCTTCATGAATATCCTCAGGACGGATACCTAAGATCACATCTTTGCCGATATATCCCTTCGCTTTTAAAATCTGTCCTTTACCTTCTGGTACGAACAGATCCAGACCCGGCGCAGTAAAATGCAATGCACCTTCTTTTTCAACCAGCTGACCTGTGATAAAGTTCATCGTAGGAGAGCCGATAAAACCAGCAACGAACAGATTCACTGGACGGTTGTACAGTTCATCCGGGGATGCAGCTTGTTGAATGATACCATCCTTCATAACGACAATCCGATCACCCATCGTCATAGCTTCAATTTGGTCATGTGTTACATAGATACAAGTGGTTTCAAGGCGTTTAACCAGTTTAGTGATTTCAGCACGCATTTGACCACGAAGTTTAGCATCCAAGTTGGAGAGCGGCTCATCCATCAGGAAGACTTGAGGATCGCGGACAATCGCACGGCCCAGAGCGACACGTTGGCGTTGACCACCGGACAGCGCCTTAGGTTTACGTTCCAGCAAGTGCTCGATATCGAGTATTTTGGCAGCTTCGCGTACTTTCTTGTCGATTTCTTCTTTCTTAACTTTGCGCAGTTTCAGACCGAACGCCATGTTCTGGTACACGCTCATGTGCGGATACAGGGCGTAGGATTGGAATACCATCGCGATATCGCGGTCCTTTGGAGCCACGTCGTTCACAACACGATCCCCAATGTACAATTTACCATCTGAAATTTCCTCCAGACCAGCAATCATACGAAGTGTAGTAGACTTCCCGCAACCGGAGGGACCAACCAATACGAGGAATTCTTTATCTCGAATGTCCAAATTGACATCAACAACCGTAGCTTTATCTGCACCCGGATATTGCTTGAAAATATGCTCTAAACGTACACCAGCCATAGCTTTTGCCTCCTAAGATCGAGTTATGAAATCGAATACATTTCTTACTTGTATCTTACCCTAGTCCTTGTAGCGTGGCTATTCGCAAACTGCACAAAGATGCTATTTCCTTTTTGTCACTTTGTACAATAGGAGATAGAGCTTGACCAAAACCGCATCATTAAACGTCCGCACGTCCAATCCGGTCTCCTGTTTGATCTTGTCCAAACGGTAAATCAACGTATTTCGATGCACATACAGACGCTTAGCTGTCTCACTCACATTACAATCCAATTGAAAAAAGATATCTAATGTAGCCATCGTTTCTGAGTCTTCCAGTATGACAGATGATTTCATTACCTGCTCTAAAAATAGTACGCGTTGTTCCTTGGGAATGCGGTTTAACAGCCTTTCTAAATGAAGCTCCCATGAAAAGTGGATGTGCTCTGTTACATGAAAAATCTTGCCCAGATGTATCGTCTCCCATAACAAATTCAGCTCTTGGGGAAGACTTTGCAAAGGGATCGAAGGCTTAGAAACCGCCAAATGGAATACACCCACCCACTCATTCGCAATAAGCTCATATAGGCCCAAGCTAAAAGCCGTAAGAACCTCCTCCAGCGATTCCGTAAAATCTGCATCCCTGGACTCAGTGTCTTTATCCCGTTCATCGTCAGCTCCTAATAAAAGCTCCTTTTTAGCCATAATCAGCCAAGACTGTTCGTCCAATGGTGTAAGTAACACATCCCCTCCAAAATAGCTTGCGAACAATCGATGAAGCTGCGTATAAGTAATAGCCCCCTCCTGTGTTCCCTCGCCATTCAGTAAAATCGGAACCATACACGCTGATAGCGAATCACGAAGCTGCAATTCATCAGGAACCTCTTCTTCCCTGTTTAAATTGGCAGCCTGCTGTATGAGCCATTGTCCAAAACGATTCATCCGCTCTTCCTCGCTATAAATCGGGTTGTCCGACAATTGTGGACCGTTCTGCCAGACCTGCTCCATGTTCCCCAATAGCGCTTCTACCAGTTTCCGTTCTCGATCCGTCAAATATCTGGCCTCTACCACAAAGGCAGCCAGTTCACCTGCCGACGCACGAAACGGAAAATATAACTTGTTGTCACGGACAAACGATCTATCCGGAATAACTGAATCGGCTGTATCTCCCTCTGCCATCATTTCCGGGCACCAAGGCACTATGGTAAAAGGCGCTTGAATAATATTCTGAAGCTGTTGCTGAATCCATTCTGTATCCAGAGTCACGCGATCACCACTTCACTTTTTTTAGAATATAGAATAAGCACTGAGCGAACATAATGAACTCATTATAACCTGTCGATACCGTAAAATAAAAAAGCTATATAAAAACATAACTTAAAACAATACAAAAAAAGCCATCAACCTATAGTTGATGACTTCTGATGAGCCATGAAGGACTCGAACCTTCGACACCCTGATTAAAAGTCAGGTGCTCTACCAACTGAGCTAATGGCTCGTAAAACTGGTGGAGGATGATGGATTCGAACCACCGAACCCGTAAGGGAGCAGATTTACAGTCTGATGCGTTTGGCCACTTCGCTAATCCTCCATATAAAGGTGGCTCGGGACGGAATCGAACCGCCGACACGAGGATTTTCAGTCCTCTGCTCTACCGACTGAGCTACCGAGCCATACCCATTAACAAAAAAATAAAGTGCGGAGGGATACCCCTTCCCACTTTAGTACGGAAAAACTATTGAATTGAAAAATGGCGGAACTGACGGGATTCGAACCCGCGATCTCCTGCGTG